>NZ_JBGFSP010000009.1 GCF_041227145.1 Bacteroides sp. AN502(2024)
GCGCGGCTTTTTATTCCACGTCGGTCATGCCGAGCGGAATATTCACCCACGCACCCTTTTCGTTTTTGTATTCGGCACGAATGTATTTCTTGGTTTCGGTGGGCTGGTAGCTTTCCTCGATGATTTGCACACCCTCGATAAAACGCTCGTTGCCCGTTTCCTCGGCCATCTTACGGAGCTGGAGCACGCGGCTGGCCTTGATGTTCCCGCTTTGGTCACGGGAAAGCAGACGCAGCACGGCATTCACAAGGGCTTTGCTCGTTTCATCTTTGGCAAGGCTTTCAATATATGCCTTGACCATTGCGATGCCGTCCTCCACCGTGTCACGGTAGCCATCGATGGGTCTTCATGCCGAGGGTAAGACGGAGTTTGCTGTCGCCGGAGGTAAACGTGTGGCTACGCTGGTCGTCTTTCGTCAGCCCCAGCACCTCCGACTTCATTTTCAGAATGGCGTCGAAGTTGCCGAAAACGGTGTTCTTGACCGTCTTAATCTGTTCGCTCAACTCTTGGAGGACGGCAGCGTGGTACGCAGTTCGTCATCCACCATAGCGGCGGTGTAGTCTCTCTGGCTGCCGTCTGCCGCCGAGTCTTTCTTTTGTTTCTCCGCGCGGTACGCCTCAAATTCTTGGCGTTCTTCCGCTGTCATTGTTACATTTTCCATATTAAACGGATTTTGAAGTTATTAAAAAGGGATTAAATGCTGTTTAATCGTTGTCGAAGTGCCGGTATATATCATCGGCGTATTCGGCCATGTCGGCCTGCGTCTGCGCCCATTCGGCAAGTTCCCTCATGAATGCCGCGTATTCCTCGCTTTCCATTTCGACGGTACGCTCCCTGATGGTGCGCTGCACGTCTTTCATTACTACATTGCTCATATCTTAAAAACTTTTCCAAGTGTTGCCAAACGCGACAAAGCAATCATTTCCTCCTTTTTCTTCTCTTGTTTGGGCTTACGTTCCCAACAGTCAGGGCAATAAACGCCACTCGGTGTGTTATACATACCGCCTTTTATCTCTTTGCCGCAAAGACAACACGTTATTGATTTCTTTTTCATATTATTGTTTTGATGGTTTCCACTCGATTGTTATCACGGCATCGAGTTTACCGCTACCGTTACACACGGGGCAGTCTTTTTTCACACGCTCCCGCAGTTCTTCACTCCAAAAGAAGCCGTTACCGTGACAATACCCGCACGAATGACCGCTGCTGATGATGTCTTCTTTCAGATTGCCACCCCCGACAAATGCAGGAGGTGTTACTTTGATGATGTCGCTTTTTACACTCATACCTGATTTGTTATTAGTTTATTAAAATGGCATCGTATTCCAATAGTTACGCCAATGCCCGAAACAATCACATCGGTTTCCGTCATTTTCTCTACGGACAAAAGCGAGATTGTTTCTATCAATCAATAGCTTATTGTAAGGGTATTGTTTAACTCTGATTTTATAGGCTCGTAGAGCAAGCCAGCGATTCTTTATTTTATTCATGCCTGTTTTGTTATTAGTTATACACAAATACTTTTAAACTCCGATTGAGAAATCTTTCCCTTTCTCTTCGATTACTCTAAAGAAAGCAGTAGCGGGACAAACATCTGCATCTGTCGTTGTAAGACAAACGCCATCAGAAGGAAATATTTTAATAACCCTACACCATTTGTCCCAATTGATATACTTTTGAGCTTCTATCGCTACTTTATCGCAATATTGCCGATACTAGATGTACTAACTTCCGACTTCGTCATTAATTTCTTTATATTCATTACTGATTTGTTTGAAACATATTATACTGAAAATGATATCCCAATGTCCGCAGCCGTTTTTCCTGTACCGCACTGCGGTTCTTGCTGTCCTCCGGAAGATGACCACCCGTTGTTCACGGTTGAACAGGTAGCCTTTCTTCCGCATCCAGTAGCGCAGATTGCGCTCCTTACGCATTTGCCTGTCTTTTGTTCCCATGACCTAACAGTGTTTGCATAAACAGGGTGTCGGCAATGTCATTTACCGCCTGTATGTCTTTTACCTTGTTGTTGAACGCGGCCACCAGATTGCGCAACCTTTCACGCGGTATCTTGTTAAAGTCCGTGTTCCGTGGCACGGCAGGCAATACCTTTAATCACCGTGGCGTTACTCTCTTTGCCCGTGGCTTTCAGATAGCCGCCGATGGCGGCCATTACACGCTTGCGCAGTTTGTCCATTTCACCCGCGCCCGTCTTTTCATTCACCTGTGCCGAAAGCTGACCGCACACGTTTATCAAATCGTGGGTATCCATGTCGCGGCTGCTTTCCACACCGTAGCTTTCCACAATGGCGCGTTTCTCCGCGTCAGTCAGCCCCAACACGCTGCAAAGGGTGTGGAACTTCTTCAAAATATCCCTGTGGATTTCATCCATCGTTTTGTTTTCTGTCATATCATTTTACATTTTATCGATCCAATACTCCTGTGCGCCTGCTTCCCATATCACGAAGTCCGCGCCGCCCTCACCGAGGTCGGCAACCTCGTAACGGGTAGTGACGAATGCCTTGTAACCCTCCACACGTATTTTTATCTCACTGTCATAGCGGATGTTCTGTGCCATCGTGCCTTTGGGCTGGCCTGCCTTTTCATGGCTAATGAAAATAAACAGTTTGCCGGGGAACTCGTCACGCAAAGTCTGGTACTGATCCATATTGAAGCGTCTTAAATAATGTACGCTGTCAATCACAATCACGTCAGGGCTTTGTTTCTTCTTCAAACGGGTGCGCAATTCTTTCAGCTGTTCTTTATTCAGCAGTATAATGCGGTTGCCGACTTCCGCCATGCCCACGCGCTCCCATGCTTTTTGCAATGACAGGCTTAAACCCTGCTCCAGACTATTATATGCCACGCGACGAAAGCGGGTAAGGTACTTGCAGACCTGCATCACAAAGGTGGTTTTACCTGAGCCGCTGCCGCCGTAGATTATCCATGCGCCACGCAGTTCCGGTCGTCCGAAGCTGGCAAGAAATGCCCCGTCAAAGTCGGCCACCTCAAATTTTGCCGTCAGTACGTTTTTATTGCTTATCGCCCGTCCCATAGCTATTTATTTACCCTCCTTTTGCAAAGCCCAAATAGCGCGTTTTACACGACGCAAATCACATTCGCAGTCCTCCACTATGCGGTTGATGGCGTTCGTGGCTGTAATGCCGTTTGCTACGCAAATGGCGGCTACATCCTCGCTGTTCACCACCTGCAACTCCACGAACTTGCGTCCCATGCGGCTGTAAATTTCCTCGTACCCCTTGCGTTTGGTGCGCAGCCCTTTTTTAATGCGCTTCTCCAGAAAATTGGTGGCGCAAAGGATGATTCCACAGTGTCCCTCCAGCTGGTTGTAAAGGCTGATAAAGAAATAAAGCACCTGATCCGAAAGTTTGTCGGCCTCGTCAAGCACCACAAGCGGATTTTCCTTGCGTTTGAGCGTGTCGATGATGTCGTCCATCATATCCGACACCGTGCTGCCCGTGAAGTCCACACCCATACATTGCAGCAGCTTGCCCATGAACGTGCGGCGGTTCCAATACTCGGAGCAGCAGAGGTGGTAAACGTGGCGGTGCGCGGCGGCGTAGTTCTTTATGGCTTCCGTCTTACCGCATCCGGCATCACCCGTAACGGCCAATACAAGGCTGTCCTCGCGGGCATTGTCAAGCAGGAAGCCCATGCGGCTGTACGCGCGTGTTTCAGCAATGCGCCATGCTTTTGCCTCGTGTCCCGTCTGGGCGGCTATCGTGCGCCACATTTCCTCGCTGATGGTGTCCCAATCTCCTGCCAGCACCTTGCTGACAGTGGCCGCGCTTACGCCGTTCATGCTGTTGGCCGCCTTGTTTTGGCTGCCTTTCTGCGCGCAGTAGTCTTTAAGACGTGCGGCAATCTGTTGTTTTTCGTCCTTTTGCATCTTATTTCGTTTTAGAAAATTGAATAATCGTCTTTATCTGTCGAGGGTGCGCCCTGCGGTATAATGGGAACTTCCACCGTCTTAACTTCTATCGCCTCCACATCAACAGCTTTCAGACGTTTCTGCGCTTTCGGCAGTTTATGCTGTCCGCGGCTGTCACATAACAGTAGGCGGTTTAACGTATTATCCTCACGCATGTACGTATCGGCCTTTTCATAAGCGGCATTCAGGTTCTCCAGAACGTACCCCTCCAGCCGTTCGTTAAAATCAAACACCTTTTGAAGTTCCGCGGCATCACCCGTCTTTCGGTCGGCAAGTGCCATCGGCTGCACGTATTTTTCTGTCAGCATGAAACGCAGCGTGCCGTCTTCATTCACAGCCAGAACCTCATGCAGGTTGTCAGGATCGTACTTGACCGTCCAGCGTGTTCCCGTGTGTTCCCTGAAACGGATGTCAAAACAGTCATAGTCGCGCTTCATACCCAGAAGCGTGGGGCGCAGGCCGCTGCCCTCGATGGCGTTCTTGAAGCCTGTCGCCGCGCCGAAGCTGTACAGATACGCCTCACGGTTCAAAGGCAGGCGGCGTTCCGTCGGCAGGTTCTCCATCAATGCGCGGAACTGCGCTATTTTTAAGGCGCGTTCAGCCTGTATCATTTCCTCTATCTGGCGGCGGACGCCTGCCTCGTCGGGGAAACTGTGCCGAAGCCTGTTCAGGGCTTCCGCATTGGGCTGGCGTTTCGGGTTCGTCGTCACG
Source organism: Bacteroides sp. AN502(2024) (assembly GCF_041227145.1). Taxonomy (NCBI): domain Bacteria; kingdom Pseudomonadati; phylum Bacteroidota; class Bacteroidia; order Bacteroidales; family Bacteroidaceae; genus Bacteroides; species Bacteroides sp. AN502(2024). Next base: position 4,664 of record NZ_JBGFSP010000009.1, read on the forward strand.
CCGTAGCCGCTCCAGTTGTTCCACTTGTTACAGTAGGTTTCATTCAGGTAGTCGAAATACGGTTCTATTACCTTTGACTTGGCGTTCTTCACGCGGGCGGGGGTCAGCAATTTGCCCATCACGCCATAAACAGGCGTCATGGCCTTAATGGCATAGTGGTCGCATTGTATCTGGTTTGCCCGAAGCATGACCCCGAAAAGCTCCTCGCTGTGCTTGGCTGCATTGCGTAGTGCTTCGGCTATCAAATCGGGGGTCTCGTGCGTGCCGATGGCATACCCTATCGGGTAATTTACACACGGGTCAAGCACCACCTCCAACGTCAGACGGTTGTCGTAATTGGCGACGTTGTGTCCCTTGCTGTTCGTCTTGGTCTTTTGATAGAGCAGTTCCACATCCCAACCGTCAAGCGTCCACATCAGGAACGGAGCGGTCGGACGGCTGCGCTTCACTTGCATACTCTTTTCGTTGCGGAAATTCGTAAGACCGCGGCGGCCGACTGAAATTATAAGGTCTTTTTTCTTTCTCCACACACCGACGGCGGAGGGGGTGATCTCTTTCCAGCCGTTCTTGCGGGCTTCACGGTTATAATACCCCGCGATTGTTACGTCGTCAAGGTTGTTATGGTGCGCAAGTATGACCGTTAAAACGCTTTCCTTGTCTTCGTCATCAACCTTTGCGGCGTTGATATTCTGGAATTTCTTGCTGATGAAGCACGCATAACCCTCGTGCAGGTACTCGTTGAACTTGCGTTGCAGGCGGCGATCGCTTTCGGGTAACGAGTGCGGGAAGCGGTCAGTCAGGCGAGGCAGGGCTGCCGCGGCCTTGCGCCAGAACTCCGTCTTATTCAGGCGCGGTTTGCTCTGACGCATGCGGTGACTGTTGCTGGTTTCGATACACTGCCGAAAAGCATTCATGATGGCACAGTTGTTTGAGTATTCCGCCTGCTTCTCGGGGGAGAGATGGCGACCATCGGGCAGCACGTAGGCCTCATAAAACCGCATGGCCTGTCCGTCCGGGGTGATTGTATCCATGAAAGGCTTGCTGTCGGCTTTTTCCTGTAAGTCGGGGTTGCGGCGGTAAACCTCCGTGCGGTATTTTAATGGCAGGCTTTCAACGGCAAACAGCGCGGGTGTACCATAACAGGCACGTTGCACCTGCTTAATCTTCCCCTCTCTTACATAGTAGTTAAGGTTAGATTTCGACATGATGCCTGCCGTTAATTCTGCATGGCTTATACAAAGCGTGTTACCGTAATATTCCATAATTTGCGTATATTTGTAGCGGTTGTTAAAATTACATTTATGGAAGTCAATATTTACTGTCACTTGTCCGCTCCAGCTGTGGAAGAACATAACGTTCGAGAATATTTAGAAGAGTTTCTGTCTGATATATCAGGCATTCTACAAGTTGTGGCTCGGGCTTTCTTGATTGTATGGGAAAAGTCCGATCTTGCACCCGAACCAAACTATTTACAACATTCATTTGATGAAGAAGGCACCCTGACGCTGCCTTTATCCTTTCAATATTCCTGTCTGGAACAGGCATATTTAAGGGTTGAACTAATGAAATCTCTATTCTCAAATCTGGCCTACAAGAAAGGGGTTGAGATTGTTTTCGAGTACCACCTTGACGATTGATCCTGTTTTTGCTCATGGCTTAAAGGTTTTGTGCTTCCGCCTGTATGGCAGGAAACTGGTTTAACATTACGTTTTTGTAGTTCTTCACCGGCTTGCCGTCCTTGATGATGTCCACACGCCCCGTGTTCTTGTCGCATTCCAGCATCACACCATTGGGGAAATACTGACGCATATAGCCGTCAGCATCGTGCATTGTTTCCATTGCGGGGGAAACAATCATTAGAATACCACCACGTTGAAGCGCGTGAAACTGAATTTTCCGAATGGTGCTCGTGTCCTGCTCATATTTGAGCGCTTTCCATACCGTAACGTCCGACACTCCGAATGCTTGTGCCAAAAAATGACGATCTTCCTTAGTCACATGAATGTACTTTTTCATTGTTGCTTGTTTATGTTTTACACCTTAAATTCACCATATCACCTTTTTTTCGTATATTTGGGCGCTGGTTAATTTTTTAATCCGTTGCAAATATCGTAATTTCTCACGAATAATCAAATAAAATCGTGATAAATTTAATTTTATAATGAAATATGCATGTATGAACGAAACAATTCACGATAGAATCGGGGCGTTAGTCCAAGAATATGGCAATGGGAAGAATACCGTATTCGCCAATAAAATAGGTGTAAGTGAAGGAAATATACGCGGTTATATCAAAGGTATCATGCCTAAAGCAGATGTCCTTGAGAAAATCGTGAGAATACTCGATGTTAATGCTATGTGGCTACTCACAGGCATTGGACACATGCGTGTGAGTAATTTAGATATAAATGCACCTGTACTTGTTTCAGATAATGATAAACTTGCTCCCGTTCTACAACAGTTTGATGTGTTTATCCAAAAAAAAGACGCTCAAATTGTACAGCAAGCAGAAGAAATTGGTCGGTTACGTGAGCGCATAGCCCAAATGCAACAGCGTTTTGAAAAAAATGCAACCAATGCGAACACCGATACTATTGCCAATGTCGGCTAATTCGGTACACCAACACACTGTCTACATTCATACTGCCGACATCCCTAAAATGGGGCAAAAAGGATGATGATTAGCTATCTTCTTCATTTTTGGAGAGTAAACCATGTGTTAAACATTTATAATCAATTACTTATACAGATTATAGCCGTTATTTTTCCTATATTCAAAAAGGAATTAAAGGGGTAGATTTTCACGAAAAAGCCGCTTTTTTATAGTCATTTTTGCCATTTGGGGGGAGTATTCCCCTACCGATAACTATACCCAACACTATACCCAACACCTATTTTTTTAAACGAAACGTACCATTTTACCTCCTACCTACACGAACATTTACTACCTTAATTCTATCATTTCCGAAGGCTCATTTAACAGGCGGTTAAATACCCATTAAACAGTGTTTGTGTTCCATTTGCAACCTCACCTTTCCAATACCGACTCCATGTTAGGAAACGAACAGACATACGGGCAAAAGCCCCATTTAACGCAGTTCTTGCCCATTTGTAAGCATTGCCGCCAAACAAAAGGAAGCGGTCAGAAAGCCTCTAAAAAGCCACCTGACCGCCCATGCGATTAAAGCAAATTAAACCTGAAGCAAAGCCGCATTAAACACCTGCTTAAACACTTTGCTTTCGTCTTAAACCAAAACTAAACCAACTTAAACCTTTTGTACGTTTCGTTTTATAGTACTCTATCCTATTATTTTTACTTATATATTTAATTATCAAATCCTTATATCCTCAAACGAGTATTATGCTTTTGTACGTTTCGTTTTCACGCCCATAGTAAAAGTGGTTGTTTCGTGGAATGTCGTGGCGTATCTCTGACTATCGGAATATTGACTGCATTTCCTTCGCAAATATTTGGTTGCCGTCACTGGGAAAATCGGAAACGGGTTCTTTGTATTTTGATTTATAGTATGTGTCGTCTATTCCCAGCAGGTTCATGATGTCTTTTCTCCATTTTCTCTGTCTGGTTTGTGCAGTGTTTCACCCATAAGGAAAATAAGATAGCATACACGAGCCTTTTCCCTCGGTCTTATTATCAGTTTGCCTTCGCACGGTTGCAGGTTCATGCTGGCGTAGAAGTCCAGTTCAGAAATGGCTTCGAACTGTTCACCGTTACATTTTTCGTAAACGGCTGACAAGAGTTTCATGGGAAAATAGGTGGGTGAGGGTGTCGGTGTGGCGGCCTCTTTTTCTTCCCCTTCCTTTTTCTTTTGGCCGGTCATGTATTTTTCGAGGATTGCCAGCAGCGATCCGTCCAGTCTGTATATGTCTCCGCAGCGGTTTTTCAAGTATTGTAGGGCTTCCCGCCTTGCCTGTTCCTTCTGTGCATATAGTTCATCCAGCTTGGCTTTCTCCCTGTCGTATTCCCGTTTGCACTGCCCGTATCTTTTTTCCAGCCTTTCCTCTTCCTGACGATCATGTTCCCTAAAACCGACTGCCTCCAAAGAGCCGTTAGCTTCCATAAGTTCCCGGTAATATTCGTTTGTGATTTGCATTTGTCTTTCGATGTCCCGGTCATGACATCTTTCATGCTGCCGGCAGATATGTTCAATATCGAGACGGTCGAAAAACTCCTTGCAGGTATTATACATTGAGATATTGTTTTCAATCTCCCGTTTCAGGCTGTTCAGCAATATGGAAAAGTGCGTACCCTCCGTTTCAAGCATGAGGCTGATAAGTGCCTTTTCAAAGGTCTGTGTGTCTTCATACTCTTTGTAAAAGTCATGAATAAACTTCTGCTTCTCAAAAGAGAGGCCGTCACCGGATGTTATTTCCGTATATGTCTTGTTGAGTTTCCCGTAGCGGGGTATCATTGAGGTTATTCTTTCTTCCATGCTATTGTTGTGTTTACAGTTGGTTGAATTTGTTCATCGCATTGGCCTTGATGTCATCGGCAACGTCTATGTATGGTTTCATCGCCTTGTAGTCGCTGTGTCCCGTCCACTTCATCACCACTTGTGCGGGAATACCCAATGCCAAAGCGTTGCAGATGAATGTCCGTCTTCCGGCATGGGTTCCCAGCAGGGCGTATTTGGGTGTGACGGTGTCTATACGTTCATTTCCCTTGTAGTAAGTTTCCCTTACCGGGTCGTTGATTTCCGCAAGTTCCCCCAGTTCTTTCAAATAATCGTTCATCTTTTGGTTGCTGATGACCGGAAGTGCCTTGTGATCTTCAAAGTGTACGCTTTTGTATTTTTCCAGTATCGCCTTGCTGTGGTTGTTTAACTCTATGATAAGGCTGTCCGCTGTCTTGACGGTTGTCACTTCTATATGGTCGGGCTTGATGTCGCTCCGTTTGAGGTTGTACACGTCCGAATAGCGCAGCCCGCTGAAACAGCAGAACAGAAAAACGTCCCTTACCCGTTCGAGATACTGCTTGGTTTGGGGTATCTTGTAGTCTTTCAGTCTGTTCAGTTCCTCCCATGTGAGGAATATCACTTTTTTGGGTGTGTTTTTCAGCTTGGGCTTGAAGCTGTCATAAGCCATGTTCTGATTGTACCCTTTCTTGAAACTCCACCGCAGGAACCATTTCAGGAAGGCTATCTGCTTGCCTATGGTGCTGTTACGCATATCTTTCTTGTTACGCAGGAAGTCCACATAGTCATTCAGACCGTTCTCGGTGAACGTATCAAAGGAAAGTTCATCCCTGAACTCTTTCAGGTGGTTCTTTACCGCAGCGAATTTTTCGTAGGTTGCGTCTGTCCAGTCATTCTGTTTCCCGCATTCCCTTACAAACTCCTCGAACGCCTCCCAAAAGCTGATTTTAGGTCCTTCGGCTGTTTCCTGCTCTGTGACTGGTGCATCCTTCATCCTTGCATTGAAGCTGTCCTTTATCTGTGCGGGTGTGGGTAGTACGTTCTGTACTTCAAACTCTTTGAAGATGTTCTGTATCTCCGTATACTGTCTTAACAGGTCTGCATTGATTTCGGATGCGCTTAGTTTCAGTTTGTTTGTGCATCCGTTCTTTACCCTTTGTTTGTCCGTATCCCATTTAGTAGCGTCAATGCGGTAGCCCGTTGTAAACTCTATACGCTGGCTTGCGAATATCACACGCATACGGATAGGCATATTCTCTGTGATTGGCACACCGTTTTTCTTCCGGCTTTCCAGTGCGAAAATGATGTTTCTTTTGATATTCATAATTGGGTGTGTTTGAAAATTGACACCCAAAAATACACCCAAAAAGTGAGATATGCAAAGATATTAAGAGATATTTTATTTTCTGTTTACTTTGTAATAACTTGGTAATTAACAATATATTACGAGTTTGTGATATTGTTTGAAATGATAGGTGATAGAACCTGTCTCTCCGCTGAACGATCCGGACAAAAGCGGACAGTAAGCAGACAAGTCCCCACAAATTCAATGATTTGTGGGGCTTTTTTATCTCCTTGTGTCTGCCGCACACACGCCCGGCAGAAGGGTGGACAATCCAACAATCTGTTTCATTGTCAATTGATATTTTAGTGGTTGATCAAATGGTTATTTGATGCGGCTGAATGGAAAAGACGTACATACGAGGCGGAAAAGGTAAAAAGGGGAATCATTCGCGACGATTCTACTGTCATATACGAAGATTTTGTTGAATGAAGGTGCGCATTTTGACACACCTTCTAATAATTTATAGCCTCTCGTTATTAAGTAATTATATTTTCAATCCTTTTCGCTGCTTGTTTTCAACAGGTGTGTTTAGCCCTAACTTTTCTTTAATTTCCTGAAATTTCTTCCTGAACCAATCGAGTATGGGGATTCCGTCAATGCACAGCCTGAATTTTCCTTTCTCCTGCGGGTTCTTCTCCACTGTTGCCGTTGAGTGCTCCGTCCAGAACTTCTCCTTGTATTCCTTTGCATAGCCGTAGAGGTATATACTCTTTCATCTTACTTCATACTGATATTTCGTTTCATGTATGCCTGTGTTTTCGGACAATAAACCAAACATTTCAAGCATGTGACACAATGATAAACATTTACTATTTTGTCTCTTGAAACAGTTATGTCCTAGCAAACCCCGTTCAACACTTTTTGTGGGCATACATCCTTGCATATATTACAATTACCGCATTGCGACGACTTGATTTTGTATTTCATTATTGATATTGGGGCATTTGTCAGGACTGTGCCAAGGCATTGTACTGCTCCATATTCAGTCGTGATGAACAGGTTGTTTTTACCAATATAACCAATACCGCTAAGTACGGCAATGGTTTTATGTGGTAGAACGGATGTTTTTGTTGTGAAGTCAAATGTATTCTCTGTTATCAAGGTATTGTCTGACTGTGATAATGCTTTGTAACCTTTTCTGACAAGTCGGTCAGCCAGTTTATCCGCAATCAGTCCCGCATGGTTTTCTGTCTGTGCATATTCATCGTTGAGAGTATGCACATAATGGGGACTATCATACACAGTTTTGATAAATTGCGGATTTATGGCAATTCCTATCAGTATGGCATACGGCAGTCCCCTGTTCTGTCGTGTATACCAATCAGGGTATATGTAACGATACACTCTATTCAATTCGTGATATAACCCTTTGAATTGAAACACTGCATATTCTCCGGCTTCTATTTCATAAGTAAAGAAACCATTTGGTACACTGAATGATGTTGGGACAGTTATCCCCACCATGAAACGGCTTAGTTGTTTGTCAAAGTATATCGTAACCATTTTATTATATTTGCAAAAGCGTATTGAGCTTATTGTATACTCATCTTAAATATATTTTCTTGGAGCTAAGTTTTCCAATTGACATTATATACGACTCATATTCTTTTTATCCTATTATGCCAATTCCGACTCATACAGTTATTTTTACGGGAAATTTACTGTTTATTCTTTATTTCAGTTAATCTATATTTCTGTTTGGGATGCTTTGGCTGATTTGGGTATAGCCGTTCTATCACCCCAATTTCCAATGCCGGGGTAATGTAGCTTTCACGGAAATATTTTAAATCTCTGATGCCACATAATTCAGCAATTTCTTTCATGGTCATGTAAGAATCGCTCATTTTCCGTATCAGTAACTCTACTTGGGGGTGCTTAAGGGGTGCTTGAGTGACTCTTAGGGTGGCATCACCCCCTAAGTCTTCTTTTACAGCCTCTTGTTCATGAGTAACTAATTCATAAGTTGGACGTTTGAATGTTACAATAACGAAGCCTCCGTCCCATCGCCATACGGGTTCTTCTACGCCTTGCTCACGACAGGCATCCATGATGCGCTTGGCTCCCGAACCCCAACTTTCCAGATAGGTGGATTTGTAGAGGGCTTCGGCAATCTTAAGATTGTATGGATATGACTCATGTGGCTCTTTGATTGATTCTGGTGTAATCTGTGGAGGGAAGATTCCCGGATTCGCAATTTCTATGCGGTCATCGTAGATTGCAATGCTGTTAGTCAGGTTATACTTTTCCCATTGACGGTGGCAAAGCGAGTTTATAAGAGCTTCCCTCAAAGCCTTGTATGGCACTTCAAGATGTTCCTCTCGCTGCAAGCTATGATTTGTTATCTTACCGCCAAGATTAAGATGTTTGAAGAAAAATGCCATGCCGGCATCGAGGAGGTCGAAAAAGCCACCCTCAACACGCTGGTTGTCAATAAACTCATTTTTGTCAGTTCCCACGAAACGAGCCATTCTCAACCTGAACTGCGGAAATTCATCTATATTATCGGAAAACAACATCGCTGCACCGTTGGTCGGCACACCGTTCTTCAAAAGTTTCCATTTAGCTAAAGTGTCTTCAATTGAAGTGCTCATGGCACTTGCCGGAATACGTCCACTTTCTACACCAAGACGTATGCAGCCTCGGATATGTTTTTCATTCAAATCCGCAAAAGTGATACTATCTGCCATTTGACTTTCCCATGAATAAATCTGAGGCTGATGCGCACGAATACGCTCGTCATACATATCCTGCGGCATGACTTTCATAGTGCTCTCGACTTTATAATAAGGACACCCATGAAAGGTATGCGGACGCTCGCCCCATACCCTGCCGTCAAAGTGCATTGCAATGACCTTATTACCCGGATACTCCGGGACATCAACATAATTGACATGGACATCAACCGCCGGTTCCAGTCCCGCCAAAGACTGAGCTATCTCCTGCTATGTCTTGTCAGTCACTTCCTGCCCGATAATTTTCAAAGATTTTGGCGCGACTCCAAATATCAGCCAACCGCCTTCAGTGTTGAGAAACGCACATGCCGAGTGCATACCGTCTTTCAACTCGCCGGTAGTCTTCTTCAGCCCCAAAGTCTGCGACTCGTCGGAAGCAATGAGTTTCTTTATATCGTCAATAGTCATAATCATAATCATTTTTTGAGGGAGATAATAGATTGTATATTGTCATCCACATATTGGATAAACTTTTTATTTTTAGTCGTTACTTTCATTTATGTGTATGATTTAGGAATATCGGCTCATAAACAAATCTATTGCCAAATCTACGAGCAAAGACATTCCATGCGTCTGGTTTTTTTCGTCATCTGTCCGGGCTTGTTTCAGAACCACTTTTGTGATGAATTCATTGGCATAATGGAACATCTTTGCTGTTGGATTTGTAACTTTCTGTCCAGACAAAGAGTCGTTAATAGCCTTGCATACAATCAAGGTATCAGCGGCTTGCTCATATAAAGGATTGCTTGGGTCGCAGATTTGTGCAATCTTAATCGAATAGCCGACCTTATCCGCTCCAATGCGAGCCGGGTAATTGGTTGATGTTTGTCTGTCAGGTAATTATCTTTATCGGACGCGGGACGTATTACCGCTTTTACCGTAAAGAGAGAGATTTGTCGCTTGAACAACAGGAATATATTCGTAGGATTTTCGTCAGAAAAGAATACCGGAGGAACCTACATCCGATTCCTACACAAAAGAATATATTTATGATAATTATCTGCCATCTGCAACAATTTCGTTGTATCTAATTGAAATATAATGGCTTATGGTGTTGCAGATACCTGTTGCAGATATGTTGCAGGTCAAGTATCTGCAACACTTCTGTTTTAGCTCATGATGGTCTGACAACATGATAAACTACTCTTTCAATCTCACAAGTAAACTCGTATGCTTTGCTATTTTGTATTTGTTACTTCAGCGAACCACTTTGTTTCAATATGGTGGAACACTTTGTTTCAACACGGTGAACACTTTGTTTCAAGGCGCGAAACACTTTGTTTCAACACGGTGAACACTTTGTTTCAAGGCGCGAAACACTTTGTTTCAAGGCGCAAGGCGCAAAAAGTGACTTATACTAGAAATGGTTGTCACTTTTAGAGGCTAGTTACTAAATAAGTTGTCACATTCTGTTATTCATAACTAAAACAGTTGTTAGTTTCTTCCCTTTGCTCCTAAGATAGTTGTCATACGTAAAAACAATGGACAAATCTGAGTGTGCTCGGGCTCTCGGTAAAAGTCAATAGGGTTCGACACCCTATTGGCTTTTGTGAGACAATGGCTTAAACCGTCATGTCCCGGGTTCTCGGTATCGCAAATATAGTATTTATTTATCATATGGAACCTTATTTTTTCCACAATGATTTTCCCGGCACCTCTCCATGATATACGTCCATGGGTTTTTTCATACCTATGCTCATATGCGGTCGTCCATTATTATAGAAGTCAATCATTCGCGTAATCTGCTCCCGTGCCATCTCTTTATCCCTGAACAGCGACATGCCGTATATCCATTCCGTTTTCAGGATGCCATTCATCCTTTCTGCTACCGCATTGTCCGTCGGGTTGTAATCTTCAGTCATGCTCACACGTATATGATGAGTGACCAGTGTGTCGATATAGGCATCGCAGGCATACTGTACCCCCCGGTCGGAATGGTGGATTGTGCCGCAAAGATTGCCACCTCCAGCCTCATTGATGGCCTGTTCCAGTGCCTGTAGCGTATATTCGGCATGCAAACTGGGAGAGAGCACCCATCCTAAAACGGCATGTGAGTACATGTCCGTTACAAGATGGAGGTAGCATACGCCACCTTCAATCCAGATGTAAGTGATGTCACATACCCAGATATGGTTCGGGTATTGTGCCGTTACCCCCTTGATCAGATTCGGATACTTCTTGTAAAGATGGTGGGAGTCCGTCGTATGCCTGGGTTTCTTCGGGGGCAGCATAAGGCGTTCCGAACGCAGCAGATGAAGGAAGGCATCCCGCCCTCCGGTTATCTCGCTTCCATAAAGGGAGCGGAGCTCATGGTATAATTTCAAACCACCGATGCCCGGAGCCTTTGAGCGGTAGAAGAAGACGGCATCCAAGATGGCTGTTCTGATCTGATGACGCGACAAAAGATTTTTTTTCTTTTTGTAATAGGCCTGGGAAGACATGCCAAACAGTCCGCAAAGGGTTTTCACACTGATGTGAGGAAACTCTTCACGAAGGCCGGTGACTATTTGGCACCATCTTTTTTTAAGATGGAAATCCCTTCTTCTCTTTCTGTGAGTTCAATCAGTCTTTCAAAGGCATGGGAACGAAGTTTTTCAAGTTCCAAAGCCTTTCTCAGACGCAAATTTTCCGCTTCAAGAAGTTCTTCTTTAGATTTTGATTTTGGATTCTTTTTCATTTGAAGATCTGACAGAAGTTCGGGGGACAAAGATAAGGAATCCGAATCAATTGCATAACACTTTTGCCAACGCAGAATATAAGTATGGTTGGGTAAACCCCATTTCTTGGCAGTAGCAAACATTGACAAACCGCTACTGAAGTAATCACGGAGAACTTCCAATTTGAAAGTCTCAGAATAAATCTTACGAGATAATTTAGACATAATTTTTCTTTTTTTATGTCTCTAAAAAGGTGTCAACCTAAATCCGTATAAGACAAAGTGTTTGAATACTTGTTTTGCACTACATAAACATTGTGCGGTGTGCAGGCAAACTGTACTAATCCGGTATTTGAATAGTATGTTGCAGATAACTTTATCTGCAACTATCTGCAACAGGTATCTGCAACAGCATAAGTCTCTTGTGTTCATCGATTTAGCATGATTTTGTTGCAGATGGCAGATGTTTTGTGTCTTTCAAACATAGAGAAGAACTCCCGGTATAATGTCTTTCTGCATCGACATGGTGTCGGCTGTGGCCAATAAAATAAGACTATTTTTGAGAGAACAAAACAGGTTTAAATGGAAAGAGCCGTGTAGAGGGAAGAGAAATTATTTTTTTTCTTTTGAAATTTTAATTATATTTGCGGTGAATTATTGACTTGATTTGTTAACGCAATAACTTTTATCTTTCTAATGAAATATACTTCATATCAAAATATGAGTGATGTAGTTTTATGGGATCTTATGTTGAAAGGCGATATGAAAGCTATGTCTTTATTGTATAAGAAGCATTATGAGTTATTGCTTAATTTTGGTCTTAAATATACTTCTGATGAGGAATTCGTTAAGGATTGCATTCAGGATGTTTTTGTGAAACTTTGCGTGAGCAAGCGATTGTCTTCAACAAAATATGTACGTTCTTATCTTTTGACTTCTTTGAAGCATATTATATTTGATGAATTGTCCTCGTTGAAAGTGACGGAAGAATTAGATGAGCATTTCTTTGAGCTGAAAATAGAAAATTCTGTTTTAGAAACCCTTTTTAAAGGCAATGATGAAGATCTTCAATTGAGTAAGAAACTGATAAACGTTTATAAAAGTCTGCCTGATAATCAACGGATGGCAATTTATCTTCGTTATGTGAGGGGATTGTCCTATAAAGAAATGGCAATTGTCTTGAACGTAAATCCCCAGTCTTCTATGAATTTGGTTTCTCGTGCATTGACTAGTTTACGGTCGAAAATGACTCTTGACGAGTATTTACTGATTATGATTCTATTCTGTTCCTGATTACATTTTGCTCTTTTTTTTATAATTATTCTCATTTTTTCCCGAAAAAGTGAGTAGATGTTTATAACATCATCGTTTTAAATATAAAAGACAGTGAAAAATGGAGAAAGGAAAATTTAAAATGTATTACGTTGCACGAAAATTGCTTGAACATGCCAGAAAACATGAGAGACATGTGACTCCAGAAGAACTGGATGAATTGTGGAGATGTGTAGAAGAGCGTGTGTATAGTGAGAAAAGAAAAAGAACTCGACGACATGTTCTTTATTTTGCTACAGCTTCAGCTGCTGCAATTATTTTTTTATGTATGTTTGGGTTGGGTAAACAATTTATCTCTTCCTATATGGATGATGATTTAATCATTGAGTTTGCAAAATATACACAAATAAAAGAAACGCTCAGTAAGGAAATTCTATTATTAAGACCGGGTAAGGAAGACCTGAAAGTAAAAGATACAAATGCAAATATTGTCTATTCAAACAATGGAGCCATAGTAGTAAATTCTGATACTATAAATCGGGGGGGTACAGAGGAGAAGAAACAGGATTTTAATCAATTGATAACTCCTAAGGGAAAAAGGATACAGTTGACTTTATCCGATGGAACTCATTTGTGGGTAAATTCGGGGACACGTGTCATTTATCCCAGTTGTTTTGAGAAAAAATATCGTGAGATTTATGTAGAGGGAGAAATATATCTTGATGTATTTCGTAATGAAGATTCCCCCTTTATAGTTCGGACTAAGGATTTTCTGATACAAGTCTTGGGAACTTCTTTTAATGTTTCGGCATATCCATCGGAACATATTTCTTCTGTTGTGCTGGTTGATGGTAGTGTTAATATCAGGAATCAGCAAAAAGAGCAAGTGAAGCTTGTCCCAGGACAATTGGTGAATATACAAACCGGACAGTTGCATTCTCCTCAAAATGTGGATGTTAAACCATACGTGTGTTGGGTGGAGAACATGCTGATGTATATAGATGAGCCTTTGGATAAAGTATTTAGGAAATTAAACTTGTATTATGGCAAAGAATTCGTTTTGGAATCCGGTGTGGCAGAGTTGCAAGTCTCCGGGAAATTGGATTTGAAAGAAAAGTTGGAAGACGTTTTACATACCATTTCTTTTTCTGTTCCCATATATTTTGAAGAAATAAATGATAGTATATATGTGAGAAAAGAATAGATATGGAGATTTTATAGTTAACCCTTTAATGTATATTTATATGAGAAACAACAGTTCTTAAAAAAGGGCTGAATGATACTGCAATTATCATTCAGCCGAGAAATCAAACAACATCTAGTTATTTAATTTTATAAAACTTGTTGCTAATATATGAAAAATAATAGTAATATATTTTCTGCGGGAACAAGAGTTGCTCGCATATTATTTCTTTTTAGTTTTTGTTTTCTTTCTTTGTATTCTTATGCGGTAAATGTAGACGATTATGCCCAGAATAAAACGTTGACGGTAGAAGCTCAAAATAAAACTGTCAAGGAGGTGCTTGATTATATAGAAAAGAACAGTGAATTCATCTTTTTTTATTATAATAAAGCCGTTGATACGGAACGGAAGGTCAGTTTGTCTATAAAAGATAAATCCATTACGGTAATTTTGGACCAATTATTTCAAGGTACGGATGTACGGTATGAAATAAGAGATAGGCAAATTTCTTTAAAGAAGGAGCCGATACAACAGCTTCCACAGGATAAAAAACAGAAACGAAAATTGACGGGTACTGTAACGGATGCTTCTACTGGCGAACCATTGGTAGGAGTAAGCATAATAGTACGAGGTGAAAATAGAGGAACCATCACAGGGATAGATGGTCGTTTTTCAATAGAGGTATATACAAATACAGAGTTGCAGTTTTCATACATTGGGTATAAGATGCAAAGTATGAAGGTCGGTAACTTGCAGGTGATCAATATCAAAATGGTTGTAGACAATGCCATGTTGGACGAAGTAGTTGTCGTGGGATATGGTACGCAAAAGAAAGTGAACTTGAGTGGTGCTGTAGAAACGGTTACAGCAAAAGAACTTTCCAATCGTGCTACTAATAATGTAGGGTTGGCCCTGCAGGGATTGGTTCCTAACCTGAACATTACGATGTCAAGTGGTGGAGCTGACTATACACCTACGTTCAATATTCGTGGTGAAACGTCTATCAATGGCGGCGAACCGTTGATTTTGGTAGATGGAGTACCTGTCACGGCTGCGGATTTTAGTCGTATGAACTCATTGGACATTGAGAATATTTCGGTTCTGAAGGATGCTTCTTCGGCTGCGGTCTATGGAGCACGTGCGGCTTTTGGTGTCATTCTTGTGACCACCAAGAAAGGAGAGGAAGGAGCGATTAAGGTGAATTTCAATAATTCATTCAGTGTGCGAACTCCTACCCGAATTGTTCAAGTGGTAGAAGACCCCTATATTCAGGCTTCATACAAAACCATCATGGGAGCTCCTTGGTATCACCTGTACACAGATGAAGAGATAGATTATGCACAGCAACGTGTAGAAGACCCTTCTTTGCCGTCTGCCATACCTTCTACCAAAGACAAGAGCCAGTATACTTACTTGGACGCCCATAATTATTATGAGGATATTTTTGAAAGTACGGCATTGTCTCATCAGCATAGTCTTAGTTTGTCCGGAGGTTCAAGTAAGGCGACTTACTATTTAGGTATGGAATATTATGGAGAGAATGGACTGTTGCGATATAATAAAGATAAGTATAACCGCTACAATGTGCGTAGCAAGGTGGAGTATCATCCTTGGAAATGGCTGACAGTAGGAAATAATACCAGTTGGTCTTATTATACCTACGACCGTCCAACTCATTTTTCCAGCAATTATTTTAAGGAAGTGTATGAGAAGAACTGTATGATACCGGTCAATAATCCTGACGGTACATATACGGTAGTAGGAGCGCAGACTGTCGGACGCTTGCTGCATGGCGGTAATCATATAGATAAGTCATTAAATATCACCTCGCAGTTCACGGCACAAATTGATGTATTGAAGAATGTATGGAGTTTGAAGGGAGATTTTACGGCCACGATATATAACAAGCATTCTAATGAATGGAATTCGGACAACGAATATACTTATAAACGCGGCCCGGAACTGGCAGCCACCCGTGTGGGCGACCAGAATTATGCAATGCGCGTCAATGACTATTCGATGTATACCGTATTGAATCTTTATACAGATTTCCATAAGCGTTGGGGAGAACATAGTGTGTCTGCTGTTGCCGGTTTTAATCAGGAATATAAGTCGTATGAATACCTTAAAAGTAAGCGTACAGATTTGATTTCAGAATCTTACCCGACCGTACAATTGACCACTGGCGATATGACCATGCAGGAAGATGCTTACCAGTGGGCTGTTCGTTCTGGATTTTATCGTGTGAACTACATGTTTAAGGACCGCTATATATTGGAGACAAATGGAAGATATGACGGCAGTTCTCGTTTCCCCAAGAAAGACCGATTCGGCTTTTTCCCTTCTGTATCGGGTGCTTGGATCATTTCGGAAGAATCATTTTTCGCTCCTTTGAAGAAAGTGCTTAATCATGTGAAATTGAGAGCTTCTTATGGTTCGTTGGGCAATCAGAATGTGGGGTACTACTCTTATATAGCTTCAATGAATGCCTCTAAATCAGGAGTATTGCTGAATGGCAAGTTACCAATGACTGTTTCGCCGGCAGGATTAATATCAAATGCGTTGACTTGGGAGAAAGTTTACACTACTAATGGTGGAATTGACATTAATATGCTGGATAACCGGTTAGTCTTGTCAGGAGATGTGTATCGCAGGGATACGAAAGACATGCTGGTTCCGGGTAAAAAGTTACCTAGCGTATTAGGTACAGCTGTTCCTAATGCCAATAGTGGAGACATGAAGACACGTGGTTGGGAAGTCTCTGTAACATGGAGAGACCGCTTTAGATTGGCTTCCAAACCATTCAATTATAGTGCGACTTTTGTTCTTTCAGATAGCCGTTCTTGGATTACTCGCTATGATAATCCTACGAATTTGTTGTCTGATCGTCGAGTTGGTGAGGAAATCGGAGAAATATGGGGATTGGTAACAGAAGGATTTTTTGTAGACCAGGAAGACATTGATTCGCATGCCGATCAATGGAATGTGACTTCCTATCCCGGTGACCGGAAAATTGAGCCGGGCGACTTGAAGTATAAAGATTTGGATGAAAATGGCAAAATTGAGAAAGGGCTTACGGCAGATGAACCGGGTGATTTTAAAATCATAGGCAATTCGCGTAGCCGCTTGCCGTTCGGTTTGGATTTGAATGCAGATTGGAATGGATTTGACTTGCGTATTTTCGTACAAGGCATAGGTAAAAAACAATGGTATCCGCAAAATAGCGATTATAAATTCTTTGGAATTTATGTATCACCTTGGGGAAATGTTCTTGAAAACAATTTGGACCACTGGACCGAAGAAAATCCCAACGGTTATTTTCCGCGTCTGAAGTCATATACGGCCACTTCGGGAGATATGTCTATTAACCAAACACGTTATCTGCAAAATGCAGCTTATTTGCGGATGAAAAATATAACTTTTGGTTACACTCTTCCTAAACAACTGATTTCTAAAATAGGTCTTTCAAGCGTGCGCTTTTATTTTAGTGGAGAGAATCTGTTTGAAATTACCAAGCTTTGCAAAAACTACGATCCGGAAGGCTTGAATAATAATTCGCATCCTTTCCAAAGAACGTTTTCATTAGGTTTAAATATTGGATTATAATAAAACTGATCATAAAATGAATAAGTATAAGAAATATATATTGGCAGGAGCAGTAACATGCCTAATGTTCGTGCAGACTGGTTGCAACGACTCTTTTCTGGAGCGTTATCCGATTGTGTCCATCTCGTCTGAAGCATTTTTCAAGAATACAACAGACTTGGAATTGTATACCAATACCTATACCTTGTCTCCCAGTTATTCTGATTATGTATCTGATAATTATACCACTTACTCAAATACACATGCCAATAATAATATGATCCGTGGCAATGTGACTCCGGCCACTTGCGGCGGATGGGGTGACTGGGGAACATTACGAAAATATAATATATTTTTGGATAATGTACACAAAGCTTCCGGAAATCCGGAAAAGATAGCCCATTATATTGGTCTGACCCGTCTGATGCGCGCCCGTTGGTATTACGAACAAATAAAATGGTACAATACTTTACCTTGGTATTCGCATGCATTGACCGATACGGATATGGAAATGCTTTACAAACCTCGTGATTCCCGTGAATTGGTAGTAGATTCTATTATGGCCGATTTGGATTACGCTTCGGCAAATGTTTCTGTTGATATGGGGAACCGGACTATTATGAGCAGATGGTATGCATTGGCTACACAGGCTCGTATTTGCCTGCATGAAGGAACTTACCGTAAATACCATGATGAGCTGAATCTGCAAAGCACGGCTACCCGTTTCTTGGAGAAGGCTGTTGAGGCCGCTTCTAAGGTCATGGAATCCAGACTGTTTGAAATTGATAAAACGGGAGGCACGGATGTAGCTTATCAGAGGCTGTTTACCGGATATTCGCTGGATAAGTCTAAGGAAATAATCTTATTTAAAGATTATGATAATGAATTGCGGATAAAACATGGTGCTCCCAATGAATCATTCAATTGGATTACAGGTTTTAGCCGAAGTCTGATGGAATCGTATGAATATCTGGATGCTGATGGAAATGCTATTCCATTTTCTCAGGTCGAAGGTCATGAAACAATGGGGTATGTTGATATCTTTAAAAATAGAGATCCCCGTATGAAACAGACGTTCATGTATCCGGGATATAAAAAGCCTGGGGTATCCACTGCCTATATCCCCAATATAGATTTGGGAGGTTATCCCTGCATTAAATATATGGTGAATGATCCGGCTCAGATTGTAAGTACAATGGCTTATACAGATTTGCCTATTTGTCGTTACGCTGAGGTGCTTTTGATTTATGCGGAAGCCAAAGCTGAATTAGGGAGGTTAACCCAAGATGATATGGACAAATCTGTCAATTTAATTCGTACACGTGTAGGAATGCCTCGGATTGTTATTAACGATATTATGGACGACCCCAATCTGAGTGCTCAATATCCGAAAGTAACAGATAAAGCCTTGTTGCAAATTCGCCGCGAACGCAGAATAGAATTGGTGAATGAGAATTTCCGTTGGGATGATCTGATTCGCTGGAAGGAGGCTCATCTGATTCGTGATGTGCAGCATGGCATCTATATAGATAAGTTGGGAGTATTTGATGTTACCGGTGATGGAATACCTGATGTCGGTATATTTAAGAATGCGGAGAGCAACACCATACCGGAAGCCGATCGCAGTAAATATACATTCTATTATTTGGAAAAGGGAGGAAAGCCCGGTACGGTCAGTTTGTCTGAAGGCGATCATGGCTATATTGTAATAAATAGTGAGATAGGCAATCGGAAGTTTGAAGAACCTAAATTCTATTATTGGCCATTACCCGAACAGCAGCGTGCGCTGAATCCGGCATTGGAGGAGACCATATTCTGGTAAGTTTTGATTCATTGGGTACAAATTTTATACATAAGATTTGTACCCATGATACAAATTATTGAAACTGATAAAATAAAATTTATGATTATTGAAACTGTAAAAAATATATTTGTTTACATATCGTTTCTTTTTTGGGGGATACTGGCTTTATCTTCTTGTAAAACTCCTCAGAATACTGCATTTGTGGCTTCGGCTTGTTGGGGTAAACAGGAAGTACAACAGTCTAATATGAAGGTATATATGGCTGCTGCAACCATGTCTTCCATAGAATATCAGGCGGTTCGGGGATGGGAATTAAATCCGGACAAACAGGAAACTGCAACTTTGTATTGCGATATAGATGATGATATGCTGCATGCCTTGGCTCCTGAACACACACTTTGCATAAAAGTATGCTATTTGGATAAAGGATATAGCGGTTTTGCATTATGTTACGAGGCGCAGGGAAAGATAAAACGGGGCGAATATGTACAATTACATAATAGTGGTACTTGGATAGAGCATACATTTAAGCTATATGACGCTTTGATGACCAATGGAATTAACCAAGCCGATTTTGTACTGACTACCTGCGATATGGACATCATGGGAAAGGCGAAAGATATAGTTGGCATAGCTTCTGTCAGGGTGGAAATGTCAGAACTGCTATCTCCTTATGAGTTGAGTGTGAAAAGTAAAAGGGCTGGTAACATATTCTTTGAAGATGAGAAAATACAGTTTCAAGTACAATGCTTGGATGTGACCGGTAAACATGCTTGTAAGACATTAACTTATAGTATTATTAACGAAAATAGGGAAAGTATATATACCCAAAAACAGTTCTTGTCAAGTGATCAGACTTGTATTGAATTTCCGTCTTTACCTTACGGTGTGTATGAGTTGATACTTGAAATGGAGGGGGAGCAATCTTATCAGAAAGCTATTGTTGATTTTTCTCATTCCCGGCGTGCGGACGAAATCAATACGCGCTTCGGAACTAACCTCCATTTTGATTGGGATGTTTATAGTAATGAGGATATTGAATTTTTGGCAGAATTAGTAAAAGATGCAGGATATAGTTTGGTTAGGACTTCTCTTCGCTGGTATCAGATGGAAAAGAGCAAGGGCGAGTTTGCTTTGACCCGTAATATATTGTATTCCAATCAATGCCTGAAAAAGCAAGGATTGAAGATGGTGGGAATATTGAGTCAAGAGTGCCCTTTATATGATACGGTTCCCTATTGGCTGGAAAACGAGGATAAACGGGAAGCTTATGCTCGCTTCTGCTATTTTATGGTTGATGCATTGAAAGAATATACCAATATTTTCACTTATCCCAATGAATTCAACCTGACCAAGGGAGGGGTACATCACCCCGAGAATTATCATCAGAGCATGGACATCATCAAAGCGGCATATCCGGCCATCAAGCGGGCAAATGCTGATGCCTTTATTATTTCGGGGGCAGTGTCGCGTTTTGAGAAGCCGTATCTGGAAGGACTTTTCCGATTGGGGTTGAATGATTATTGCGATGCATCGAGCATTCATCTTTATGATGTTATCGGAGGTCCTGAGACATACTATACCAATAAGCCGGATTTGAATATGTTTCCCAATACACAATTGTTTCATGATCTTATGAAGCGTTTGGCTCCCGAGAAACAAGCGTGGATTACAGAGAATGGCTGGTGTTCGTATCCCGGAGAGATGGGCGAGAATGAAGCACATCGCAATTTCTTTATGTGTACCGAAAATGAGCAGGCACGTTGGTACGCTCGTTCATTCATAATCAACAGTGATCCTAATCGTGTGGACAAGTACTTTCACTACTCATTCATAAATAATGAGGTGGGATATTTCAACAGCGAGAGTAATTTTGGAATTATCCATTCACACAATCATCGTACTCCCTTCTCAGCCAAACCTGCATTTGTCACCGTAGCGGCATTCAACGATATCGTAGGAAATGCTCTTTTCAAAGGTAATGTGGAGGAGTTGGAGTTACCTGAAGATGAGCGTAATCATTTTGCTTACATATTTGTAAATGCTAAAGGTGAAGAAATTGCTTGTTTTTGGCAAAGAGATGAACGATTACTGACGGACAGGAGAATAAAGACATATACATATAAGTCTGATATGCCTTACTTGGAAATTTATGATATGTATGGAAATAGAAAAGTGGTAGACAATAAGGAAGGAACTTATACTTCACTTTATACTTGTTGCCCGGTTTATATCAAAGGGGTTAAGGAGGCTAAATAATGATAAGGTATATTATCTTTATTATTATTACTTTTTGGGGGTGCTCTTGTCAACAAGATTCAGATGAATTTCCTTCTTGGAAAGAAGGGGAAATGGAAATTCATCATATCTATACGGGGAGAGGAGAAAGTAGTTTTCTGATTTTTCCGGATGGAACTACCATGTTGATAGATGCAGGAGACTATGACCCCAAGGATTATCCTAAAATGGCTGAATTGTTACCTGATACGTCCCGACATGCAGGAACATGGATAGCACGTTATGTGAAACGAATGAATCCTCATAAAGATAAAGTGGATTACCTGATGATCAGTCATTTCCATAGCGACCATATTGGAGAAGTTGAGAATGCGGTTATGTGTACCAAGGGGCGGTCCCCCGATTATATGTTGACTGGAATAGCAGAAGTAGGAGAATATATACGGTTTGGGAAAGTATTTGACAGAGGATTTCCCGATTATCAATATCCACTCCCGATAGATGATCGGAATGTAGATAATTATCGTTCTTTTCTACAATGGCAGGCAAAAAAATATGGGCTATGCCGGGAAGTGTTTAAGGTGGGTAAACTGAATCAAATCCATTTGCTGAATGATAGCAGCCAATACCAAGGCGTATTTTCCGTACGTAATTTAGCGGCTAATGGAGAAGTGTGGACAGGCATAGATGAAAAAACGGTGAAATGTTATGGGCTCACCCCTTTGAATCTTGATGAGTCTCAGCAAAATGAAAATACTAAAAGTTTGGCGATTAGAATTGATTATGGACCTTTTAGTTATTATACCGGTGGAGACCTCAGCTCGTATGTGTATGATGAACAAGGGAATGAATTGGATGTAGAAACGCTGGTGGGTAAGGCATGTGGAGAGGTGGATGTTTGCAAAGCTAATCATCATGCTTGGAAAGACGCTATGAGCGAAGGTTTTATTCGGAATATCAGAGCCAAACAGTATGTTATTCCTGTATGGGAAGATGAGCATATTCAACCTGTTGTCATGGAACGGATGCTGGATAGGAATCTTTACGCTTCAGAACGAATGATTTTCCCGACAAATTTGCCCGAACATCTCAGAGAGTTGTATGCTAATCGGAAGTGGATGGCGCAGGTATGTCCGGAAGATGGCCATGTCGTAATAAAGGTTTTTGATAAAGGGAAGAAATATGCCGTTTATATATTATCCGCAAAGGATGAGGAAAATCGGGTTAAGGCTGTTTATGGACCTTTTGACAGTGAATCTTCTTTGTTACATACCGGAACATGTTGATTATGATTCATAATATGATTAGAAATTACAAATTAAAAAATGATGATTACAATGATTGAAAGATTAAGAATATTGTTTATAATATGGTGCTCGCTTTTTATCGGAAACGTGAATGCGGCTGATTTTTTGATAGAAGCAGAAAGCTTTTTTCAAAAAGGAGGGTGGGTTGTTGATCAACAATTCATGGATCAAATGGGGTCACCCTATTTGTTGGCTCATGGTATGGGAGTTCCTGTGTCAGATGCCGTAACTGACATCAATGTTCCCAATAAGGGAGAATATTATGTATATGTCCGTACTTACAATTGGACATCACCGTGGTGTAAGAACAAAGGTCCCGGCCGTTTCGCATTGTATGTTGATGGGCGAGAAGTTTCTTCTTCGTTAGGAACCGAGGGCGAGGATTGGATGTGGCAATTTGCAGGTCGCGTTCGTATTAACAAAGCTCAGGTGGAAATCTGTTTGAAAGACTTAACCGGATTTGACGGTCGGTGTGATGCCATTTATTTTACGCAAGATGCAGATGAAATTCCTCCTGTTTCAGTTGCGGAGATGAAATCTTTCAGGAAGCAATTTTATAAAGATGTTGTGGGAGATTCGCAAGTTGCACATTTTGATTTGGTCGTTGTAGGTGGAGGTACGGCTGGTATATCTACGGCATTGTCTGCCGCACGGCTGGGATGTAAAGTTGCTTTGGTGCAGGATAGGCCGATACTTGGTGGAAACAATAGTTCTGAGGTACGGGTGCATTTAGGTGCAAGTATCGAAATGCCTCCTTATCCTCGATTAGGAGGTTTGGTAAAAGAGTACGGGCCTGTTCGTGGGGGAAATGCACAACCGGGTGAATACTATGAGGACTGGAAAAAACTGGATGTGGTGAAGGCGGAAAAAAACATTTCATTGTTTTTAAATTTCCATGCTACAGCAGTAGAATTAAATGGCAGGCAGATTAAAGCTGTTCGGGCTGTCCATATTGAAACAGGAGAAGAAAGAGTTTTTGAAGCTCCCTTATTTGCTGACTGCACGGGAGATGGGAATATTGGTTTTTTAGCAGGTGCTGACTATCACATGGGGCGTGAAGGCCGCATGGAATTTGGAGAGAGCCTGGCTCCGGAAAAAGCAGATTCCTTGACAATGGGAGCTTCAGTACAATGGTATTCGGAAGAATTGCCCTATAAAAATTCTTTTCCATTATTTGAGTACGGTTTGATTTTTGATGAAAATAAGTGTGAAAAAGTCATTATGGGGGAGTGGCAATGGGAAGTTGGCATGAATCTCAATCAAATTACGGAGGCAGAACGTATTCGCGATTACGGACTTTTAGTAGTTTACTCTAATTGGAGCTATTTGAAAAACAGATTAAAGAAAGATAATAAATGGGGAAAACGCAAATTGTCGTGGGTGGCTTATATTGCTGGAAAACGCGAATCGCGTCGTTTACTGGGCGATTATATTTTGAAACAAGATGATATTGATAAACAGGTGTTTCATGAGGATGCTACAGCTACTACTACTTGGGCCATTGATTTGCATTTTCCGGATTCTGCCAATATGGTAAAGTTTCCAGATGCTCCTTTCTTGTCATCAACTGAACATATTTATATTAAGCCTTATCCCATTCCTTACCGATGTCTGTATTCACGCAATGTGGAAAACCTATTTATGGCAGGGCGGAATATCAGCGCTACGCATGTAGCTTTTGGTTCGACACGTATTATGCGAACTACTTCCATGATGGGCGAAGTAGTAGGAATGGCCGTATCTATCTGCCGAAAACATCAGGTGCTTCCTCGTGAAGTCTATTGGCGGTACATGGAGGAATTGAAAAATCTTATGGAAAAAGGTGTAGGTAAACCGGGGATTCCTAATAATCAGAAATATAATGAAATAGGATAAATAATAAGCATAGTATGATGTTACTCATGAAATCTTTGCTAACTATTGTATGTATGTGGCTGTCAATGGCATTGTCAGCACAAGAACCGATTGCAACGAAAGATGGCATTACGCACAAATACTCTAAAGAATGCTTGCCAGGCGAACATCCTGTTTCCTCTAAAGTGGCAAGAGATAGCATGGAAGAGCAAATAATAACCATTGCTCCACTCAATGGCGAGCGTTGGTGGGGAGGTCTGACCGCATTGGGAAACCAAATGCCCTATGCTTCCAATACTAAAGAATATGATTTGGAGAGACAGAATGAGAATAACCAAATTGTTCCGTTATTGATTTCTTCTAAAGGACGTTATGTTTATGGAGAACATCCTTTCCGTTTCTGTTTTCGGAATGATACATTGCTGCTGCATTCAAATTTTGAAAAGCTTTCTGTGATACAAGGAGGTGAAAATTTACGTGAAGCTTATTTGGCGGCATCAACCAAGCATTTTCCTGCTTCGGGTAAGACTCCCGAAGAACTTTTCTTTTCCAAACCACAGTATAATACATGGATTGAACTGATGTACAATCAAAATCAAGCAGATATTGAAGCGTATGCACAGCAAGTTTTGTCAAATGGTTTTCCTACCGGCATTTTTATGATAGATGACAACTGGCAGAATCATTATGGCAACTTCGATTTCAAGGCTGCGAAATTTCCGGATCCGAAAGGAATGGTGGAACGACTGCATTCGATAGGATTTAAAATCATGCTCTGGGTTTCTCCTTATGTGACAGCAGACAGCCCGGAGGCTCGTTTTTTGGAGGAGAAGGGGTATTTGATAAAGGAGCGTGGCAAGGATACACCAGCTATTTTGCGCTGGTGGAATGGTTCGAGCGCCTGCTTTGATTTGACAAATCCGGCGGCTTTTGAATATCTGAAGCAACAGTTGTATGACACCCAGAAGAAATATGGAGTCGATGGGTTTAAATTCGATGCGGGAGATGTCATGTATATGTGTGGAGATAACTTAGAGTTCTTTAATCCGTCTGCCAATGCAGCGGTATTTTCCCAAAAATGGGCTGAGATGGGATTGTATTTCCCTTACAATGAATACCGTACTTCCTTTAAAATGGGAGGTCAACCTTTGGTTCAGCGGTTAGGTGATAAGCCTTATTCATGGGATGCAGTTTCATGGCTTATTCCCGACATGATAGCTGCCGGACTCTTAGGGCATGCTTATACGTGTCCCGACATGATAGGTGGAGGTGCTTATTCTACTTTCTTGAATATTGATAAAGACAGTTTTGATCAAGAATTGATTGTGCGTTCATGTCAGATTCATGCTTTTATGCCTATGATGCAATTTTCTGTTGCTCCTTGGCGTATATTGGATCAGAAGCATCTGGAAATATGTCAGAAGTTTGCTCGTTTTCATGAGACAATGGGAGCTTATTTTTGGGAAACTGCCAAGAAGTCATCCCAAACCGGTGAGCCGATGGTCAGACACATGGAGTATATGTATCCGGGACAAGGATTTCTGAATTGTAAAGATCAGTTTATGATAGGTGATAAGTATATGGTTGCTCCAATGGTCACCAAAGGAACTTCCCGTGTGGTGAAATTGCCTTCCGGAAAATGGCGTGATGACCAGGGAAAGATTTATAAAGGAGGAAGAACGATCTCAATTCAAGTCCCTATTGAGCGGTTACCTTATTTTGAGTGTATCAAGTAATTAAAATGCCAATGTAATATGTATGGAAAATTGTTAGCATGTGCAATACTTCTTGCATGTATTTGTAATGTACATGCAATACAAGTGTTTGACATGTCATCCTTTGGAATAGTACCGGAAGGGAAAAACTTATCAGCTAAGATGATGGCTGCTTTACATGAAATTCATAAAAGAGCATCAAAGGATAGCATTGTGATACGTTTCCAGAAGGGTAGATATGACTTTTATCAGGAAAATGCTTCCAGTAGGATGTATTATATATCCAATCATGCTGAATATCGTGGAGAACAGAAACCTTTGGAGAAACCGTTGCATGTGGCTATTCCTTTGGAAGACTTTAGGTCGTTGACTGTGGAAGGAAACGGTGCGCTGTTTGTCTGTCATGGTTGTATGTTGCCTGTTTCGTTGGTTCGTTCCCAAAATTGTACGCTTCAAGACATTCAAATTGATTTTCAAGAGACAATGTATCCTCAAATTAAAATATTGAAGAATGAAGGAAAAGCGGGTATTACTTTTGAGGTGTTTCCGGATGTCGATTATCGGCTTACCAAAGATTCTGTTTTGGATATCTATGCTTTAGGGCAATGGGGGATTCGTCCTTTCTATGGCACGGCGTATGAGGGAGAGACGAAGCGTGTGGCTTATAATACGGGAGATTTAGAATTTCCCAATCATTCTTTAGTGGCAAAAGGGAAGCGGGTGATACATGCTCCTTTGTGGCATGATGAAAGGTTAAAGCCCGGATTTGTTATGTTGCTGCGTACTTGGGACCGTCCGGCTCCGGCAGTTTTTTTGCATCATAATGTGAATACGACATTGAAGAATGTGGAAATTAATTATGCTAAAGGAATGGGAGTATTGGCCCAGTTGTGTGAAAACGTAACGTTGGATAGCATCAAAATCTGTTTGAGTGAAAGGAATCCTTCACGTTATATTACAACTGTTGTTGATGCTACTCATTTTTCGCATTGTCGGGGCAAGATTGTTTCAACGCATGGGTTTTACGAGCACATGGGAGACGATGCAATCAATGTACACGGCATTTATCTGAATATGGAAGAGCGAGTTGATGATTATACCGTGATTGGTCGTTTTATGTATGAACAGACTTATGGATTTGATTGGGGATTTGCTGGAGATACTGTACAGTTTGTTTCAAAAGAGACTTCAGAGGTGGTTACTGGTATGAATCGGATTGTCGATATTGTTCCTATGGACGTCAATGATTCTGCTATGGGAGCACGCTCTTTCAAAATAGTTTTTGCAGATCCACTCGATGGAAGACTTTTCGGGAAAGATAAATTCTGTATGGAAAACCTGACATGGACTCCCGAAGTCTGTTTTGCGAAAAATTTGATTCGTAATAATCGGGCACGTGGAGCGTTGTTTACTACTCCGAAGAAGGTTGTGGTGGACTCAAATGTGTTTGATCATATATCGGGAGCGGCAATTTTGATTAGTGGTGATTGCTCCTATTGGTATGAAAGTGGTGCATGTAGGGATGTGCTGATTTGTAACAATCGATTTATCAATGTGCTAAGTAGCATTTTTATGGAAGCGAATGCTGTCATTAGTATCTCTCCTGTTGTAAAAAATCTGCAGAAGCAGGAACGATGTTATCATGGAGGAAAAGCTGAATCGATTCGGATTATAAATAATAAATTTGATGTTTTCGATGCACCGATATTATATGCTAAGTCTGTGGACGGATTATTGTTTAAAGGAAATACAATTCATATCAATTCGGAATATGCCCCCTTTCACTGGAATCAAAGTCGTTATCGGCTGGAGCGTGTAGGACGTATGGATATAGATCACTGAATATAGGACAGGTAGAGATATGAGAATAATAATTGTGTTATGTATCATTGGAGCTCTTTGGGCGAAATGTGGATATGCACAGATATATAAAGATAAGACGGCCGCTGTAGAAGCACGTGTTGAAGATTTGCTTCATCAGATGACCCTGGAAGAGAAAATCGACTATATAGGTGGCTATCGGGATTTTTATATCAGAGGCATTGAGCGTTTGGGAGTTCCTGCTTTAAAATTGACGGATGGTCCGTTGGGAGCGCATAAAGATGGAAAAGCTATCGCCTATCCGGCAGGGGTATTGACTGCTTCTACATGGAACAGGTCGCTGGTTTATGAGTTGGGAAAGCAATTGGGTAGAGATGCGAAAGCACGTGGGGCCCATATATTGCTAGGGCCGGCAGTCAATATCATTCGATCGCCTTTATGCGGGCGGAACTTTGAGTATTTTACGGAAGACCCATACTTGAACTCTCAAATAGCCGTAGCTTACGTGCGAGGAGTGCAAGATCAGCATGTTGTTGCTACGTTGAAACATTTTGTTGCCAATAATCAGGAATGGGATCGTCATAATGCAAACAGTCATATTGATGAAAGAACATTGCATGAAATTTATCTTCCTGTATATAGGGATGCTATCCGGAAAGCGGAAGTGGGTGCCGTTATGGACGGATATAACATTGTAAATGGTGTTCATGTCACTCAGAGTGATGAATTGAACAATCAGTTGCTCAAGAAACGATGGGGTTTCCAAGGTATGGTGATGAGCGATTGGGGAGCGACTTACAATGCGATTGAAGCGGCCAACGGAGGGCTGGATTTGGAGATGCCTCAGGCCGTCTGTATGAATCGGGCTAATTTACTTCCTGCACTGCAGGCGGGACATGTCAAAATGGCGACGATAGATGATAAGGTCAGAAGAATTTTGAGGATAATGTTTAGATTCGGGTTTTATGATAATGCTCAATCGGACGCTTCTGTTCCTTATGATAATCCGGCCGGGAGAGAGGTGGCATTGAAACTGGCTCAGGAAGGAATTGTTTTATTGAAAAACGAAAGAAATCTGTTGCCTCTTGATAGGTCTAAGGTAAAATCGGTGGCTGTTATCGGTCCTAATGCAAATTCGTATGTTGCAGGAGGGGGGAGTTCCTATACATTTCCCTTTCATAGTACGAATGTTCTTGATGGACTAAAAGATAAATTTCGGGATGTAGAGTTTTATTATGCGTCGGGAATTGCCGGACATTGGGATGCGGTAGAGAAGTCTTTGTTTTATACAAGTGCAGAAGGAGGTGAAAGAGGACTTGTCGGAGAATATTATGATAACACACGGTTGGCCGGGAGACCGGTTGAAACCAAAGTGGATACGATCATTTGTATTCAAAATGGTTGGCATGTTGCATCCCTTGAGAAAGGCCCTCCCTTCGATCACTGCTCTATACGGTGGCGGGGAATCATCCGACCTCCGAAAAGTGCTGATTATCTGTTTACAGTCAGAGGTTTTGATGGTTTTCGTTTGCGGATTGATTCGGAAACGGTGATTGATGCATGGAAAGAGCAGGGAATTACGACGAAAGAATCTATCCTGTTTTTAGAGGCAGGGAGAGCGTACTCAGTTGTATTGGAATATTTTGCGGACTGCCATCCTGTGGATATATCTTTGGGTTGGAGGGAAAATCGAGTATCATTTGATGAGGCTGTTCAAATAGCCGGAAAGGCTGATGTTGCGGTCATCAATGTAGGATTGAATGAGAGCCTTGAACGCGAAAGCAATGATCGGGATTTTGGGTTACCTGCCTATCAAGATAGTTTGATACAAGCTGTTTCTGCTGTCAATAAGCGGACTATTGTGCTGGTAAATGCAGGTGGAAATATTGATATGAATCGCTGGGTGGATCAGGTTCCGGCACTTCTGTATTTATGGTATCCGGGACAAGAGGGAGGAAAAGCGGTTGCCGATATTCTTTCGGGAGACATCAATCCCAGTGCGAAACTGCCGGTTTCATTCGAATATAAATGGGAAGATAATCCTGCATTTCCATACTATCATGACACCGATGGAGATAAGGAGGTGGAATATAAAGAGGGATTATTTTTAGGATACCGCTATTACGACAGTGCAAAGGTGAAACCCCGTTTTCCGTTTGGGTATGGTCTTTCATATACAAGATTTGAATATGCTGATCTTATGGTTCGACAGGAAGAGAGCGATACGGATGTGGAAGTCAGTTTCACAATTAGCAATGTGGGTTTGTGGGACGGTTCCGAAGTTGCTCAATTATACATCAGACCTATGCATCCTTTCGTATCGAGGCCTTATAAAGAGCTTAAAGGTTTTGAGAAAATCTTTATACCCAAAGGACAGAAGAGGCGGGTGAGCATGTCGCTTGATAAGGAATCTTTTTCTTATTATAAAGTGGATAAAAAGCAGTATGGTTATGACAGCGGACTTTATGAGATTCTGATAGGAACTTCCTCCGAAGATATAGTGCTTAGTAAAGTGATAGAAATATCCGCAGAAAGAGATTCCGAATAAAATCAGTTAATGTGATAATTAAGCGTAAGCGTAAAATTAAAAAAATATAAAGATGATGAGAAAAATAGTATGTTTTTTAGTGATATTTTGGGGAATGGCAATGCCTTTGTGGGCGGTAAACAAAGGGGACGTTGGAGCAGCAGAATCCATGTTGAGACGTTTGATTCCCGATTGTGCTGATATGTTTCAATTCAAAAAGGTGAATAGTAAGGAGGACTTTTTTAGAATAGAATCTTCTGCTGATTCGAAGATTCTGATTAGCGGGAATAATGCAAATTCAATGGCTGTAGGGTTGAATTACTATTTGAAGTATTACTGTCTGACTACCGTATCGTGGTATGCAGACCAACCTGTAGAAATGCCGGAGATTTTACCTCAAATACCTTTCCCGGTGGAAGTGAAAGCAAGGGTAGAGAGGCGTTTCTTTTTGAATTATTGTACTTTTGGTTACAGTATGGCCTTTTGGGATTGGAAAGATTGGCAGCGGTTTATTGACTGGATGGCACTCAATGGTGTGAATATGCCTTTGGCTATCACCGGTCAGGAAGCTGTGTGGTATAAGGTCTGGAAGGATATGGGACTGAAGTCTCAAGAGATTCTTTCCTATTTTACGGGTCCTGTTTATTTGCCTTGGCATCGCATGGCGAACATTGATTCATGGAATGGTCCTTTGCCGATGGAATGGCTTGAGAAACAGACAAAACTTCAGCAACAGATTTTATCGCGCGAGCGGGAGCTGAACATGAAGCCTGTATTGCCGGCTTTCAACGGTCATGTTCCGGCCGCCTTAAAACGGGTTTATCCGGATGCGGATATTCAGAGCTTAGGTAATTGGGCCGGGTTTACAGATGAATACCATTGTTCTTTTTTATCTCCGGAAGAGCCTTTGTTCGCAATCATACAGAAGAAGTTTCTTAAAGAGCAGGAACGGCTATTTGGAACTGATCACATCTATGGGGTCGATCCGTTTAATGAAGTGGAACCTCCCAGTTGGGAACCTGATTATTTGAAAAAGGTTTCTTCTAATTTGTATCATACGTTGCTCAATGCCGATTCTAAGGCAGAGTGGTTGCAAATGACCTGGATGTTCTATTTTGATAAGAAAAAATGGACGACTCCCCGAGTTGAGGCTTTCTTGAAAGGAGTGCCTGTAAATCGTTTGTCTTTATTGGATTACCACTGTGAGAAAGTTGAATTATGGAAGGAAACCGATCGTTTTTACGGACAGCCTTATATTTGGTGCTACTTGGGCAATTTTGGTGGAAACACCAGTATCGTAGGGAGTGTGAAAGATAGTGGTGATAGATTGGAGAAGGCTTTGAATGAAGGTGGCGATAATCTGAAAGGAATCGGTTCTACGTTGGAAGGCTTGGATGTCATTCAGTTTCCTTATGAATACATTTTGGAAAAAGCCTGGGACATGGGTAAGGATAATCAGACATGGATAAATGCATTGGCCGATCGCCATGCCGGAGAGGTTTCTCAACCGGTTCGTGAGGCTTGGAATTTATTGTTTAATGATATATATGTCCAAGTTTCGAAGACGGCCGGAATATTGCCCAACTATCGGCCTGTCATGGGATCAAATTGCGATAGCGTAAATATAGAATATTGTAACCAAAAGTTGTTGCAGGTATGGAAAGGGTTATTGCAGGCTCCTGATTTGAAACGGGATGCTTTGCGGCTGGATGTAATATCTGTTGGCAGGCAGCTGTTGGGAAATTATTTTCTGGTGGTCAAGAATGAGTTTGACCGAATGTATCAAACAAGAGATTTGCCGGCATTGCGGATGCGCGCTTCGGAAATGCGTGAGATTTTAAATGACATCGACAGACTGACATCTTTTCATGATTACACTTCACTTCATAAATGGATCGATACGGCTCGGAGGTATAGCGATGATAAAGCTATTCAAGATTATTATGAGAAAAATGCCCGGAGTTTGATAACTACGTGGGGAGGAATTTTGAATGATTATGCCAGTCGGACTTGGGCAGGACTGATTGGTGACTATTATTCTGTTCGTTGGGGAATGTACATAGACGCAGTTGTGCGTGCGGTCGAAAACGGACAAGAGTTCAATCAAAAAATATTGGATGATGCTTTAGACAAGTTTGAATCTGATTGGGTGGCATCTAAAACAAAGCCGGAACGTAAAATGGAGGGAGAACTTCAAGCGTTTGCCCGTTATCTGCTTTCTAAATATGAAACAAGATTAAGGTAGTTTGATGCTCTGATGTCTTTGAGCGGATGATTAGATAGAGTTTTGTATTTGATTTTTTATAATAAAATAGGTGGTACGCTAATGAATAAATTTTTGCTATTAACAGCAGCTGCTTGTCTGCTTTTTACTCACGGTATACAAGCCAAAGAAGACTTGCCTTATAAAAATCCTCTTCTTCCGGTAGAAGTGCGGGTAGATGATTTGTTGTCTCGTATGACTTTGAAAGAAAAGATCGCTCAGATCCGACATTTGCATTCGTGGGAGCTGTTCGACGGACAAACATTGAATATGAAGAAACTGCATGATATATGTGCGGGAGTAGGATATGGATTTTTTGAAGGATTTCCTTTGACTGCATCCAGTTGCCGTGATAACTTTCGTAGAATTCAAACTTATCTGGTTGAGAACACCCGTTTGGGCATTCCCGGCTTTGTTGTGGCCGAATCGTTGCATGGAGTGGTTCAGGAGGGCTGTACCATTTATCCTCAGAATATAGCAATGGGGAGTACCTTTAATATTGATCTGGCTTACGAAAAAGCAAAGCATATTGCAGGAGAACTCAATGAAATAGGTGTGAAGCAAGTGCTGGCTCCTTGTGTAGATGTCGTTCGCGATTTGCGTTGGGGAAGAGTGGAAGAGTCTTTTGCAGAAGATCCTTTTATCTGTTCCATGATGGCACTTGCCGAGGTGCGAGGCTACCTGTCTCATGGAATTTCTCCAATGCTGAAACATTATGGACCTCACGGAAATCCGCAGGGAGGATTGAACCTGGCTTCGGTAGATTGCGGAACCCGTGACTTGTTTGATATCTATATGAAACCTTTTGAAACCGTGGTGACGCATACCAATATAATGGCGGTTATGTCCAGTTATAATTCGTGGAACCGGGTGCCTAATTCAGCATCGCGTTTTATGCTTACTGAGATTCTTCGCAACAAATGGGGATTTCGCGGATATGTGTACTCCGACTGGGGGGTAGTGGAAATGCTTAAAACTTTTCATAAAACAGCTGTGGATGATTTGGAAGCAGCCCGACAAGTACTTTCGGCAGGTTTGGATGTGGAAGCGTCCAGTTACTGCTTTTCTGTTTTGGAGGAGAAGGTGCGTTCTGGTGATTTTGACGTTTTCTATATCGATCGGGCTGTCAGGAGAGTATTGCGGGCCAAATTCGAGATGGGACTTTTTGAGGATCCCTATCTGGAGCATGCTCCTTATCGTTTGCCTCTCCATTCTGACGAGAGTGTTAGTCTGTCCCGTAAAATAGCGGATGAATCGGTTGTATTGTTGAAAAACGAAAAACAGCTGTTGCCATTGAATATTGATAAATTAAAATCAATAGCTGTTATAGGTCCTAATGCGGACTGTGTTCAGTTTGGAGATTATACATGGAGTAGAGATAATAAAGATGGAATCACTCCTCTTCAAGGAATAAGACAATTGGTCGGCGATAGAATACAAGTTCATTATTCAAAAGGTTGTTCTTTGACCTCATTGGATAGGAGCGGTATTGAAGAGGCCGTTTTGGCAGCACAGCAAAGTGATGTTGCGGTGGTATTTGTGGGAAGTTCCAGCGCGGCTTTTGTCCGTTATAACGCAGAGTCGCCAACCTGCGGTGAAGGGATAGACTTGAGTGATATCTCTTTAACGGGTGTACAAAATGAATTGATTCAAGCGGTATATGCTACCGGGAAACCTGTCATTGTGGTGCTTGTTGCCGGAAAACCGTTTGCCATTCCTTGGGTAAAAGAGCATATACCGTCTGTATTGGTACAGTGGTATGCGGGAGAACAAGGAGGGGCTTCCATTGCGGATATTTTGTTCGGGAAAGTGAATCCTTCCGGTAAATTGACCTTCTCTTTTCCACAAAGTACCGGACATTTGCCTGTATATTATAATCATTTATCAACCGATAGAGGCTTCTATAAAGAGCCCGGTAGCTATGACAAGCCGGGGAGAGACTATGTTTTTTCAAGTCCGGCGCCTTTGTGGGCTTTTGGACATGGATTGAGCTATACGGATTTTGAATATAAGAAAGCCTATACAGATAAAAAGCATTATCAGCTTTATGATACGATTTCAGTTGTTACTCAGATTGAAAATGTGGGAAATTGTAGAGGAAAGGAGGTTGTACAGGTCTATGTGCACGATGTGGTGAGCACCGTGATGACTCCTGTCAAGCAGTTGAAAGGTTTTGCAAAAGTGGAGCTGGGGGTTGGTGAAAGCAAAGATGTGCTTATTCAAATTCCGGTGAAAGAACTTTATCAGACAGATGAGTCGGGTAACCGTTTTTTGGAAGAGGGAGAGTTTGAGATACAGATAGGTACATCTTCAGACCGAATCAGCTTTAATTTACCTATTTATGTAGGGAAAAAGGTACCGGTAGGGTATCAGGCCAATGAAATTGTCGTGAGGAAAAAAGATGTTGGAGGGCATTTGATACAAGTGAAGGGAGTGGTTCGAGACATTCAGGCAACTCCTATTGTGGATGTAAGGGTTACTTCGAACGTTATGAACAACAACGTTCAGACCGATTTGAAAGGGGAATATTCTATATTGGTACCTGAAAATAGTTCTTTACTATTTTCAAAAGATGGTTATATAACTAAAGAAGTTGAGGTAGCGGGGCAGGGCGATTTGAATGTACAGATGTCTAAAGGAGGGTAATAGCGACTTGCAAGTTTCGAGTGGGTGACCCTTGAAGTCCTATTTTTAACGATTTCACCCCTGCCAGAATATGCTTTGGCAGGGGTGACTTCTAATTACTGAGACCTGTCAGACAGCCTCTTCCGTTGTTACAGATGATGAGCGGAAGGTGGGCATATAAGATTGTCTTGACCATAAGGGAGACATTGCTTTACAGTGACGGGTCTGGCGATTCCCCGCCGCCGGGTTCGCCCGTATCTCCACTGTCATCTTTGTCGCCCGAGCCGCCGGTTGTCGTTCTTTGCCCGAGCACCTCGCGCTTGTAGTGCGTGATTTCCGCGTTCACGTAGTCGATGAACGCCGCGTAGTCCGCCTCGCCTTCCACCAGTGCGAGCGCGTTTACCATCTTTACCAGTGCGCGGTAGGCCTCGTCGGACGCTTTGCGCGATGTCTTCAGTGCACCCACCGGCACTGCCATCCGCTCCTCCATGCGGCTGGCGGTGAGCGTGCGTACGCGCTCGTTGGCCGCTTTCAGGTTGGTGACGAACGGGGTGAGCGAGAGCGTTTCCACCTCCGCCTTGAACTTCCCTTCGAGGTCAGTGACGAGGTTGAGCAGCATACCCGTCTCGCGGTCCAGCTGCATCTGCGGGCTGATGGCATAGTCCTTCAGGTGCTGGTTCAGTACTTTGGCCGCCTGCGCCATCGCCTCCACGGGGAGGTTGAGGAAGCTCTGCACGGCCTTCTTGTAGCCGCTGTACAGCGAGTCGCGTTCGGCATCCGCGCGGGCGATTTCGTCGGTCAGCAGGCTCTTCTGCGAGAGTTTCAGGTCTTCGTCTTCCTGTTCTACGGCCGCCTTGAGTGCGGCTACTTGTGTGGCGGTTTTCTGCTTGACTGTGGTGTCGGCCTCGGCATGTGCCAAGATGTCGCTCACGTAGAGGAAATGTGCGCCGTTGTTCATGCGCTCCAGACTGATGGTTGAGATTTCTTTCATGTTTTTCTCGTTTTAAAGGGTTGATATGGGTGGAAACGGGTTTCGAGGCATTGCCCTGCGGGGCGGAGCGGTAAGATACGGCGTTTCCACATTGTTTTCTCGGTGAAACAAGCTGGAGACGCTGTTTTTAGCATATTTCCGTTCGGAAAGAAACAGGTAACAAGGTATCTGGCGTATTTCACTGACAAATATAACAATAATCGGCTGATTTCCTTCTCTTTTTGAATGAATTTACACAAGATACCGTGTTTTTTCTTTGCCTGAAAAATGGATGTTGCAGGAAACGGTGTTTCTTGTTTGTGTGAGTGTTGGACGGGGCTGGAAACGGTGTTTCTTGGATGGCTGATTGTCGGTTGGGAGTTGTGACGGGCGATTTCGATTTGTTTCATTATCGGTTGGTGTCGGGAACGGTGTTTCTTGTTTGTGTGAATGTTGGGCGGGGCTGGAAACGGTGTTTCTTACAGGGCTTTCCTTGGTTTGAGGTCGCGGTGGGCGATTCTTGCATTTTGTGCGGTTCATAGGGGAGTGGGGACGGTGTTTTCCGGCAACTATTTTTCCGCGGGCATGTTTTGCAACAAATCTTTTCAAATAATCGGTCTTGAAATATATGCCAATTGACTGTTTTCGCTATCTTTGCATTTGATTTTTGAGTATTAACCTTTTAAAACGAATGCCGATGAATTAAAAATAGACAGGAAACAGACGCTTTGGAATGCGGGCTACCTTCGGGCATTGCCGCATTTTAAATTAAATTACATTATTAACCCATACGGAAAGCGTTCCTGTTCGTACTTGAACATATTGAATTGAGCTTTTAGCTCTTGTTCTCTTTCGTGAATACCGCCAAACATTTACCAGCGAGAACAAGCAGATGAAAAGTTCACGTCATAAGGCGTGGATTTATTCGTGCTTGTTGCTGGGAAGGCCACTTGGCGGTAGCCTACGAAAGATAAGTCACGGATGGTTGCACGCCTTTCTTTTATTAAAAAACAAGAAAATGAAAAGATACTTATCAGTAATGATGCTGCTTGTATGTTCAGTGGCATTGTTTGCACAGCAAGAAGTAACCCGATTCCTTGGAATTCCGGTGGACGGGGAAAAATCGGAGATGATACAAAAATTGAAAGAGAAAGGATTTAAAAATGATGCCTATAACAAAGATGCTTTAGTTGGCAATTTTAATGGGAGCGAAGTTAAAGTCTTTATTGATACCAATAACGATAAAGTGTGTCGGATTATGGTTTGTGATGCAAATCTGATGAATGCCGGGGATATTAGAATAAGATTCAACACACTCTGCCGGCAATTTCAGAAAAATGAGAAATACATACCGGCATCATCGTCAGATTACACTTTATCGGAAGAAGAAGATATATCTTATGAGATGACAGTAAATCATAAGCGGTATGAAGCAGGTTATTATCAACGACCGGCTGCCGATTTCTCCAATGAAATAACAACTATCTTGCAGGATAAATACTCGGAAGAGGTATTGAAAAATCCAACGGAAGAGCAACAAAAAGAAATGGTGGAAATCGCTGCTTCGTATATGTTTGATAAATATTCCAATAACTTTGTTTGGTTCATGATTCATGAATTTTATGGAGAATATTATATCGCTATGTACTATGAGAATAGATATAATATGCCAAATGGAGAAGATTTATAATCATTAAAAAGTAAAATGATGGAGAAAAAAGATTATCAAAATGAACTATCCGTTCACTGTGGGAAAAAGACGGACAGCATGGAAAATTTGGCGAAGCAGTGCGAAGAGGAGGCGGAAAAGCTTTTGGACTCTTTAAACATTCCGGATGGAGGCGAAGTCTCTGTTCCTTTTTGGACATCTGACTTCTTTTCGGAATTCATTTGCAGGGGTCGGTTCAGAAAAGATGAGAAAGGAACGATAGCGTATGATTTAGATTTCTCGGAATCGACTTTATAATGTCGAATGGTTTGTTCAAGGGTATTTCACACGGGTATTGGAGTACCCTTTTTTATTTTAATGGATGAAAGTTGCAGGTTCACGGCAAGCCATATCGGGCTGGCATATTATTGAACCGTTTTCCCCATCCTACCGTTTTCCCCATCCTTCAAATGCAGCTTTCGTACAAACGCTCAAATCCGTAGTTACAAATTTCCCATTGTAAAAAAGGGAAAAGATAGTAGCCGGTGTAGGAGAGGCTTGTGCCTGTTCTCTCGTTTCCAGCTTGATTACTTTCAGGGAAATGTTTTTTTCCTGTGCAAGGACACACAGCATTCCATTTACATAATAATCCGTATACGGGCAACGGTTTGAATAATAGGCAACCAGTCCTTGCTTGTCGGCACATTCTCCGCTTTTGGCACAGTCGTTAAAACAGGGAACCACGTCGTTGTCGTGAAAGCTCATTGCCAACAATGAAAATCCATTCGGCAGTCTTTCTATTTCCTCGAAGCCATGTTTCAATAACCATTTCGTATCGCTCATAAAATGGTTCTTTTTCGTTCCTACAACCGTGACCAATCCACTCTTCTGTTGCTTTTTAGCATCTTCAATCACAGACTGAAGCAAATGATATCCATGTCCCCGACCTTTATATTGCCCTGAAACCCAAAAACAATTGATCATTAAATAATCGGGGGCAGTCACCGGAAGCCACGCATATTCGGCAGGAACATATTCTATGAAAACTTTGGCTCGAGCATCAAGCCGCCTGAAAACATAGCCGTTAGCAAACTCCTTTGTCAGCCATTCTTTTTTTAACTGATAGCCTGCTGCGTATTTTTTGTCGGAGAATGCGCAGCAGATATGTTCCTTGTCTATGTTCTCTTCCGTCAGAGTGATGTATTGGGATAAACTGTTTTCCATGATTGGGTCTATTTTATCGGTATGTATATTTTTGCGATATGCTCGTTTTTGTTTTTTGAATAATGGATATATTCCTCAAAAGACATCCCATGACGAAGGGAATGTTCCCGACTTACGCTAATCATGTCATACCACTCCTGCAAATCAGTGTACTCTCCCTGCAACGTATAGACGGCATATTTACCTTGCGGCAGGCGGATTGTACCGAATTCGCAGGTAGGCACAATTTCCTTGGGTACCGATGCACAGGCATAGAACCGGCATTGATTGGGGGGTGTCACATGAGGGTCGTCAAAACTTAACCCGATAAAGCGTGTGTCGGACGCAAGCAGGTCGTTCTCCTTTAGGAAATGTATCAATTTATTCCATGCCGTTTCATACGGCTCTTTCTCTCCGTATTTGCCCCAGATGCGGATATATACTAAATGTAATCCTTCAAAATGATAGACTTCAGAAGGCAAATCGCACATCTTTCCATCATGCACGGACTCCTTTAACCGCATCTTTAATCTGCCGATATATGTTTTGGGAGAAATACCAAACTGTTTCTTGAATGCTTTGGAGAACGATTGCGGATTGTCGTAGCCGACCCATCCCGCCAAATCCTGTAGACTGATCTCTTCTGTTTGCATATATAGCACGGCTCGTTCCATACGTTGCCTTGCCACGTAAGCAGATAATGGTTCATTCAGGGCGGCACGCATCATGCGGAGTAATTGCCGTTGCGACATGTTTACTTTGTCAGCTATTACATTCAACCGCAATGGCTGATGCAGATTGGAATGTATGTAATCAATTACTTGATTGACCTTCTGTTTATATCTATTCTCGGTACTATTTTTCATCTATGACATTGTATATTTGCAAAGATATAGAGTTTTCATAGACGGACGATTGTCCAATCTTGCCAATTTTGCCTTTTTACTTTATGATTCCTCAGAGTTGTCTTTCGATTAGATTCTCAATCGATGGATTTCCTGCTGTATCCCGTCCAAAAATCCGGCAGCGTGCGCCCCGTCCATTTGCGTGTGGTGGAACTGGAAAGAAACGGTAAGCGTTGTTTGGAGTAATCGGCGTTTATATTTGCCCCAAATAAGAAACGGATTGTTGAAGATGCCGCTATACATACCGACGGCACCGTCTATTTCGTATTGTGCCAATGCGGAAGTGCCGATCACCATGCTTTCCGTCAGGTCGTGATTGACACAGCTTTCGGCCACTTGCCTGGTTAGTTGCAGGTAATGTCGATTAAACAGGGATAAATCATCGCAGAAAGGAATATCGCACGAACTGACTTCGCCCGCTTTGTTGGCGACAATCGTATTCACCGCTATGCTGTCATACCGAATCAGTTTGCCGCCTACAGGCAGCAGATAAAATTCTTTCACGCCGCTTGCTGCCTTGCCGACGCACCAGCACATCAGCATATTGAACTTCATGCCTGATTTCCGGCTGATTCTCACAAGGCGTGATACGTTGAGTGTCTTAAAGAACGTCACCATCGGCATAGGCGCGTTCATCCACATCTCGAAGGCGTAAGCCCGACTGGTTTCTGGGGGATTTACTTCTCTCATACTTTATGCTGTTTTCATTTAATGAATCAGGCAGCAAAAGTAGGAGAAGCATTTGAACCCGGATAGAACAAAAGGGACATTATACCGGGTCGGTGAACAAATCAGCATAAGGATTCGACACTTTCAACAAAGACATGGGCGTATATCCGCTGAATTTCTTGAACTCCCGTATGAAGTGTGACTGGTCGGCATAACCGCTTGTGTATGCTATCTGTGCCAGATTGATTTCTTCGCCCGCTTGATGCTGCATCTGCGCCAAAGCCTTTTGGAAGCGGACGATGCAAGCATATTCTTTCGGATTGATGCCTACAAACGAATGAAACAACCGTTCAAATTGTTTCTTACTTAGGCAGGCAATGGAAGACAATTCGGTTACGGGGATTTGTGGGGTAATGTATATTTGCCGAACGGCAGCACCTATCCTTTCTATTCTGTATGCGGCAGTAGATAAACTATCGGCTATCCGTGACAACAGCCATTTTTCTATATGATGTATGCAAAGGGTATAATCCTGGCAGTCGAATATTCGTGCAGCCAATTCGTTCAAGCTCTTATCCCCAAGGCTGTATCCGGAAACTTCCTGATTGTAAAAAAGCGACGTTGGCACATTCAAGAATGTACTCATGGCATGAGGGTGGAATACGACTACTATCATTTCGATGTTTCCGTCTGCATATAGGTGCGACGAGAAATTAACCTGCCCGCTGACAGTCAGTGTGTCTTGTGTAGCGTTCAGTTCGGGGATATACAGCGGTGCTTGCTTATGAAAGATGATTTGAGGGCAACCGATAGGAAAAGTAAAGGTATTCAGCGGTCGATTGCTTTTGAATACCCAGTAATACCTGATGTAAGGTTGCAGAAACGTACAAGGCTTGTAAAATTTGAAATCATCTTGAATCATTTTACAAAATTAGATAGAAAAATCGAGTTTTTCTGCATCGGCAAGATAAAGTGCACTCTTTGAAAAAAAGGAACCCTGCTATTGTAGTAGGCCAAAGCGAAAACACGCGTAAGAATGACCTACTCGATTCGAAAATTTATAATCTTAGTCCCCTTTTCGGTCTGCTTTCTTCTTCTCAGGTGCAGTTTACACCCAGTTTCTCTTTGAGTTTTTGAAACTTCATCTTGAACCATCCGAGAGTATGGATATTCTCTTTTGAATAAGGTTTCCCCTGAATTCAACAGGCTGGAAGTTGACAAGCTGCCTTGTCATTTCTTCCGTAAATCCCACTTCTCGGCATTGCTTGGCTATTATTGGTAGCAACTTTCTGCAATCATTGGGTTAATGGTAGAAAACACTACGATGTTTGTTTTTAAACACCGGATGTTTGTTTAAATCATCCCAATGAAAAAAATAATCTGTCAGCATATTTGTTTATAAATCGCTTGGGTTTTATCATCATTCCTTAATAATGTATCCCCACTGTTTTCTCTACTGCCCCCACTAAATTTCTACTGACCTCTTATGTTTTTTATTCAGAAGTGAATTTTAGAAAAAGAAAGAGGGTGTGTTATAATACCTAAATATAAAGATTTACCCCTGCCACAGATAACTATAGCAGGGGTAATTTCCTCAAAAAAGGGAATTTTGACACACCCTCTTTATATCAGTGATTCCGGAGCGATTCGAACGCTCGACCCACGCCTTAGAAGGGCGTTGCTCTATCCAGCTGAGCTACGGAACCAGCCTTATTTGCGGTTGCAAAGGTAGTGCTTTTTACGAAAATCCAAAAAAAATCCGATACTTTTTTATTCATATTTTCATTGTGTCTATAAATCAGCAATTTATATTTGAGGAATATTCTGTTGATCTATATGTGATAGGATAAATAAATGAAGATCGTTCTTTTTACGAAGAATAACGAACGTTATATAGGTTTCAAAAAGCTCAAAAAAACAAAATAGGGTTGTGTTTTTCTACTATAACTTTTACTTTTGAACGATAAATAACTAAAAAACACATAAAATTATGAAGAATTTGATTTTTTTATTTGCCTTTTGTATTGTAGTGACTAATGTTTTTGCACAAACCGACCCGAAGCAATTGAAAAAAGAAGGAAATGATGCATTCAATGCTAAAAATTATCCGGTGGCGTATGCGAAATTCAGCGAATATTTGAAACAAACGAATAATCAAGATTCTGCAACTGCTTATTACTGTGGTATAGCTGCCGATGCTGTGAAAAAATACCCCGAAGCTGTAACTTACTTTGATATAGCCATTCAAAAGAAATTTAATATTGGAAATGCATATGCCCGTAAAGCTTTGGCCTTAGATGCACAAAAGAAAACGGCTGAATATGTAGCTACGTTGGAAGAAGGATTGAAAGTGGATCCTAAGAATACCACAATGGTGAAGAATTATAGTCTTCATTATCTGAAAGCAGGACTTACCGCACAGAAAGCCGGAAAAGCAGAAGAGGCGGAAGAGTGTTTCAAGAAAATACTTCCTTTGAACCATAAGCAGTATAAAACAAACGCACTGTACAGTTTAGGAGTTCTGTGCTATAATGACGGAGCTAATATTCTGAAGAAGGCTGCTCCATTGGCAAATTCGGATGCAGATAAATATGCTGCGGAGAAAGAAAAAGCTGATGGCAGATTTAAAGAAGCATTGGATTATCTGGAAGAAGCTGCTAAGATTTCTCCGGAAAATGAAAATGTGAAGAAGATGCTTCCTCAAGTAAAAGCTGCCATGAAGTAATCTGACCAATTTTATAAATGAGAAAGGGTTGCCGATATGATACGCCGGGCAACCCTTTTTTATTGCTATCTTTTTCTAATCTATACTTTTTATGTACATTTGCCTTCCCTAAACTAAACACTGAATTATTTTATGCACTTATATAGTAAGGAACAGGCTATCAAACGGATGAATCAGCTGGGACAACTCCATCGTCCTTTTATTTTCATTGTAGATTATTTGCAGGATGCATCTTATATAGAGGAGGAAGTTGCTGTTGATTCAACTGAACTGCTATATAATTTGAACGGATTTACCAATCAAACTATATCCGATGAAGATTATGTATCCTCTTTCTCCACAGAGGCAATGCCTTCTGTACATTGGCAGCCTTGCCCCGAATCTTTCTGTTCTTACCAACGTTCGTTCAGTATTGTGCAACGAAATATTCTGGCGGGAAATAGTTTCCTTACTAATTTGACTTGTCGCACTCCGGTAGAAACCAATCTCACCCTGAAAGATATTTATTTTCGTTCAAAAGCGATTTATAAGTTATGGGTTAAAGGTCGCTTTACGGTCTTTTCTCCTGAAATATTTGTTAGAATTTGTCAGGGGAAAATTAGCTCATATCCGATGAAGGGAACCATTGACGCTTCGATCCCCTCTGCTACCCAATTGCTGATGAATGATCCGAAAGAGGTGGCGGAACATGCCACTATCGTAGATCTGATTCGCAATGATTTAAGTATGGTTGCCAATCATGTGTCAGTTTCCCGG
Source organism: Bacteroides sp. AN502(2024) (assembly GCF_041227145.1). Lineage (NCBI taxonomy): Bacteria > Pseudomonadati > Bacteroidota > Bacteroidia > Bacteroidales > Bacteroidaceae > Bacteroides > Bacteroides sp. AN502(2024). The sequence continues at coordinate 48,900 of NZ_JBGFSP010000009.1, forward strand.
TACCGGTATATGGATGTATTGCAGACGAATCGAGGATCCATTCTTCAGACAAGTTCTGAAATTCAGGGTATATTGCCGGAAAATTATCAGGAACATTTGGGGGATATTATTTTCAGGTTGTTGCCGGCCGGTTCTATTACCGGTGCCCCGAAGAAAAAGACAATGCAGATTATTCGGGAGGCTGAAACCTACGACAGGGGATTTTATACGGGGGTTATGGGATATTCGGATGGGACTAACTTGGATAGTGCCGTAATGATCCGTTTTGTGGAACAAGAAGGAGAAAAGATGTATTTTAAAAGTGGAGGAGGAATCACTTTCCGGAGCGATGTAGAAAGTGAGTATAATGAAATGAAGCAAAAAGTATATGTACCTATTTATTGAGACTATCCGAGTAGAGGATGGACAGATTTATAATCTTGATTATCACACAGAACGCTTTAATAAAACCCGTGCAGTCTTTTGGAAAGACAGCGTTCCACTGGATTTACAGGAATTTATACCCCCACCGCCCTTAAGCGGAATTTATAAATGCCGGATTGTATATGGAAAAGAAGTGAAAGATGTTACATATACTCCCTATCAGATGCGGCAGGTATCTTCTTTGCATTTGGTTGTGTCTGATACCATTGATTATACTTATAAAAGTGCACATCGGGAAGAATTGAATGCCTTGTATGCTCATAGAGGAATGGAGGATGATATTTTAATCGTAAAAGATGGCTTTCTGACAGATACCTCTATAGCTAATATCGCCCTCTACGACGGACGTACATGGTTTACACCGGCTCGCCCGTTACTTCGGGGAACAAAACGGGCCGAACTTTTGGACAGGAAGCTTATCGTAGAGAAAGATATTCCACAAATAAGTTTGAGAGACTATTCGCATATCATGTTATTTAACGCTATGATTGATTGGGAGCGTGTTATATTGCCCGTAAATGAGAAACATTTAATTCTGTAAACCATAATTAACTAAAACATACAGAGAACTGCTGAACAAATCTCCTTTTTACACTGTTATATTTATGTGTTTTTCATAGTATTAGATATAAGATTAATTAAAGAGATTGTACTCCACTTGTGAAAGCTAAGGTACGTCAAAGACAGAAGAGTCTGTTTTTTGATAAATGTGTTAAAGCATCGGTTTGACCAGACCGATGCTTTTTTTATCTCCTTTTACCCCCTTTTGTAGTTTATATGAAATAAAATTTGTACGTTTGTAGAGTAATAATAGAAAATGATAAAGATGAACATACCCGTTATCTTTCAGTTTTTAAAAGATCTTTCCGCGAATAATAATCGTGAGTGGTTTAATGAGCATAAAGCAGAGTATGAAACAGCCCGTGCCGAGTTCGACAATTTTTTAGCAACAGTGATTGCCCGTATTTCCTTGTTTGACGAAACCATCCGAGGAATTCAGCCCCAAGACTGTACTTATCGTATTTACCGGGATACCCGCTTTTCGGCGGATAAAACACCTTATAAGATACATTTCGGAGGTTATATCAATGCCAAAGGAAAGAAATCCGATCATTGCGGATATTATGTACACTTGCAACCGGATGGTTCCATGCTTGCCGGAGGAAGTTTGTGTCTACCTTCCAATATCCTGAAAGCAGTGCGACAATCTATTTACGATAATATTGAAGAATTTGTTTCGATTGTGGAAGATCCTGAATTCAAGAAATATTTTCCGGTGATAGGGGACGATTTTCTAAAAACGGCTCCGAAAGGCTTTCCGAAAGATTTCAAGTATGTCGATTATTTGAAATGTAAAGAGTACGTTTGTTCTTATAATGTTTCTGATGATTTCTTCACCCGGTCGGATATGCTTGATCAGATAGACAAAGTATTCCGCCAATTCAAGCGGTTTGCCGATTTTATTAATTACACGATTGATGATTTTGAATAAATAATATCTGGAATATAAACTTAAAAATTTAACTCATATGGTAGTAGATACTTTAGAAAATCTGGAAAAATATGCGCCTTTAAATTCTTTGTTTGCACAAGCTATAGACTTTTTGAAGTCTCATGACCTTCAAGCTATGGAAGTTGGTAAAACAGAACTGCAAGGAAAAGACCTGTTAGTGAACGTTGCACAAACTAAGCCTAAAACAAAAGAAGAAGCCAAACTGGAAACGCATAACGAATTTATTGATATACAGATCCCGTTGTCGGGAACAGAAATCATGGGGTATACTGCCGCTAAAGATTGCGTTCCGGCAGATGCGCCTTATAACGCTGAAAAAGATATCACTTTCTTCGAAGGACTAGCAGAGACATACGTTGCTGTGAAGCCGGGAATGTTTGCTATCTTCTTCCCGCAAGACGGTCATGCTCCCGGTATCACTCCGGATGGCGTGAAGAAAGTAATTGTAAAAGTAAAAGCATAATTCTAATTCAATTCTGGTATGGAAAAGACACTTAATCTCATAAAAAATGATCCTTGGCTGGAACCTTTTGCCGGTGCTATTACCGGTCGTCATCAGCATGCATTAGACAAGGAAGCTGAATTGACGAATAAGGGAAAGCAAACCCTTTCGGATTTTGCATCAGGTTATCTTTATTTTGGATTGCATCGTACCGATAAGGGATGGGCTTTCCGTGAATGGGCTCCCAATGCTACTCATATTTATATGGTAGGTACATTCAATAACTGGGAAGAAAAAGCAAGCTACAAGCTGAAAAAACAAAAGAATGGGATTTGGGAAATCAACCTACCGGAAGTTGCCATTCATCATGGTGATCTTTATAAACTGAATATATATTGGGAAGGCGGACAAGGCGAGCGTATTCCTGCATGGGCTACACGCGTGGTACAAGATGAACAGACGAAAATATTCAGCGCGCAAGTCTGGGATCCGGAGAAACCTTATAAATTCAAGAAGAAAACATTTAAGCCCGACACAAATCCTTTGTTAATTTACGAATGTCATATCGGAATGGCACAACAAGAGGAAAAGGTGGGTACATATAATGAATTTCGTGAGAAAATACTTCCCCGTATTGCTGAAGAAGGGTACAACTGTATACAGATAATGGCCATTCAGGAACATCCTTATTATGGAAGTTTCGGTTATCATGTGTCTAGTTTCTTTGCTGCTTCTTCGCGTTTCGGTACTCCCGATGAATTGAAAGCATTGATTGATACTGCTCATGAGCTGGGAATTGCCGTGATTATGGACATTGTTCATTCACATGCGGTGAAGAACGAAGTAGAAGGATTAGGAAATTTCGCGGGGGATCCGAATCAGTATTTCTATCCGGGTGGTCGTCGCGAACATCCGGCCTGGGATTCTCTATGCTTCGATTATGGTAAGAACGAAGTAATTCACTTCCTGTTGTCCAATTGTAAGTACTGGCTGGAGGAATACAAATTTGACGGATTCCGTTTTGATGGAGTGACTTCCATGTTATATTACAGTCACGGGCTGGGTGAGGCCTTCTGTAATTATGGAGATTATTTCAACGGTCATCAGGATGACAATGCGATTTGTTACCTGACATTGGCCAATGAAGTGATTCACCAGATAAATCCGAGAGCGATCACCATTGCAGAGGAAGTTTCCGGTATGCCGGGATTGGCTGTAAAAGTGGAGGATGGCGGATACGGATTCGATTACCGGATGGCTATGAACATTCCGGACTACTGGATCAAGACCATCAAAGAAAAGATTGATGAAGACTGGAAACCTTCTAGTATGTTCTGGGAAGTAACCAATCGTCGTCAGGATGAAAAGACCATTTCTTATACGGAAAGCCATGATCAGGCATTGGTTGGGGATAAAACAATCATCTTTCGTTTGATTGATGCTGATATGTACTGGCATATGCAGAAAGGTGATGAGAATTATGTCGTTAATCGTGGCATTGCCTTGCATAAGATGATTCGTTTACTGACAGCTTCAACTATCAACGGAGGTTACCTGAATTTTATGGGAAATGAGTTTGGACATCCCGAATGGATTGACTTCCCGCGCGAGGGTAACGGATGGTCATGCAAATATGCTCGTCGCCAATGGGATTTGGTAGACAACAAGAATCTGACATATCATTATATGGGTGACTTTGATAAGGAAATGCTGAAAGTTCTTAAAAGCGTGAAAGACTTTCAAACAACACCTGTTCGGGAAATATGGCATAATGATGGTGATCAGGTATTTGCGTACGGACGTAAAGACCTTGTATTTGTTTTTAACTTTAATCCGAAACAGTCATTTGCCGATTATGGATTCCTGGTCACTCCGGGAGCTTATGAAGTAATACTGAATACTGATCATCCGGCATTTGGAGGAAATGGTCTTGCGGATGATTCTGTCGTTCATTTCACTATTCCGGATCCGTTGTATAAGAAAGAAAAGAAAGAGTGGTTGAAGCTTTATATTCCTGCCCGTACCGCTGTAGTGCTTAGAAAGAAGAAATAATTCAAGTTCTAAATTATAAGAGGGTGCGTCAAAAAGGGAATTTTGACACACCCTCTTTTTCATAGATGATAGCATTCTATGATTCGGTTCTTAGTTTTCGAAGAAGTACTCGGTCCGCGAACATCATATATATATCGCTGACATGCGTGTCTTTAGTTTTAGTAAATTCATTCATTACAAATAAAACGACCGGGGATGAAGCATGTGCGAGCATCCTAATCTTTCTTTTAAAAAGTAATCTTTAAAATCTTTCCGTTATATCCTCCAACCGAAACATCAGTCGGTTTATAGGGTAACAGACTGATTTCTTCTTTAGCACCGGTCATTAAGTCTGTGGCTTGATAAGATTCCATTTGGGGAATCTGCAAAAAGTCGAAAGCATGGGAAGGTATGTTGATAGCAACATCTACCAGTTGGCTGTCGAAATTGGTAACAAAGAATAGGAGTTCGTTTTTATATTTCCGCATAAAAGTATATTGCTTATGCTCATTGAAACGCCATCCGTTTATATTGGCATACATTAAGTCGAAGAATACTCCCTTGCTGATTGCCTCCTCTTCATTGCATAGCGTCAGTACCTTTTGATAGATAGAATAGAGGTATTTATGTTCTTCGGAGAGCATTTTCCCATCAAACTTTCCTCCGTTTCGCCAACGGCGTATAGTATCCACGCTCCAATAGTCGAATATGGTGGTCCGTCCGTCCCTTCCACTGAATCCTTCACTATCCATGCCCAGCTCTCCAAATTCCTGACCGAAATAGATCATCATTGGGTTAGTGTTCATACAGGCAGAAACGATCAGTGCGGGAATTCCTTTTCGCGGGTTACCGGCAAAGAAATCAGAAGCGATACGTTGTTCGTCGTGGTTCTCCAGGAAGTTGAGCATCTTTTTCTCTATTCCATTCAAGCTTTGCCAGCAATGAGTGATAGCAGATGCTGATTCATATCCACAAGCTACATTACGTAGTGTATCATATAATCCTACCTTATCATACAAGTAATCAAACTTGCCGCGAAACAGATAGCTACGGTATTCGCCGGGATTGTAAACCTCTGCGATGAATAGTATTTCAGGATAAGCCTCTTTTACTTGAGGAATAGCCCATTCCCAAAATTCAACGGGAACCATTTCTGCCATGTCGCAGCGGAAACCGTCAATCTCCTTTGATGCCCAGAAAAGAAGAATGTCCAGCATCTTTATCCAGGTGTCCGGAGTCGGAGAGAAGTGACAAGTACCGCCATTCTGATAATCTACTCCATAATTTAATTTCACGGTTTCATACCAGTCGGTAATATTGGGAGTAGCATCAAAACGGTTGTTACCGGTGGCTTTCGCAGGGAATTCCCAGTAAGGCTCTGCTGCGCTGTCTTTCATGTCAAATTGGGCATGAAGCTCCGCTTGCGGGATATAATAGAAATTATTATATGGGCTGAAAGATTGGCTGGAATCATCGTTAGCTCCCAATTCGGTCGTGCCGTCCGGTTGTGCGTCCGAATGATACTGGCGTGCTACGTGATTAGGTACAAAATCAATAATCACTTTCAGACCTGTTCGATGTGTGCGATGTACCAGATTCTCAAATTCTTTCATGCGTCCTTGCACATCGTTAGCCAAATCAGGGTCTACATCATAATAATCCTTGATAGCATACGGAGAACCTGCTTTTCCTTTCACAATCGCAGGATGATCCGGACTGATATTATAACGGCGATAGTCCGTTTGAGTGGCATGTTCAATAATGCCTGTATACCATATATGGGTAGCACCTAATTTCTTGATTTCACCCAGTGCTTTGAGCGTGAAATCTGCCATTTTTCCACAACCATTGGTGGCAATGTCTCCATTGTAGACACAGTGGTTGTTGTTATTTCCAAACAGGCGGGTGAATACTTGGTAGATAATTATTTTATTTTCGTCATTCATACGTAGTAGATTATTAATATTCGTATTAATTCATATTTCCGATGGATAGGAGGTTATTTCCATATTTTCCCCTTTTCTTCCAACAGTTGATTGAGTATTTCGTTAGCTGTATTATAGCCTTGCACGAAGATTTCCTCTGCTTTCTCCAGTTCGGTGTTACTGTATCCGTATAGATTATACGGTTCGATTAACAAATCGCATTTTTTTCTTTCGGGAAAGGTATTGGCACGGAACATGAAATGGAATGAGCGCATAGCAATGCTTACAATATTCATTTTGTAATCCTGTGCCATGATGGGACTTACGTTGACAGCTACCACCTTATCGCAAATCCTGCGCAAGGTAGAGACCGGAAGATTCATCATCAATCCTCCATCCACATAGTTCGTGCCGTCTATGTTGACCGGAGAAAACATGACAGGCATACAACAGGAAGCGGCGACCCGTTCCGCTATGTTTCCCCGATGAAAGTGAACCATGCGACCATGATCAAGATCAGTTGCTGTGATAATCAGGGGAAGTTGTAACTCTTCCAGATTTTTTGCTTTTAAGTTAGTCCGGAGAAAATCAATAAATTCACAGAGGTCGAATAGTCCCTTCTTGGGAATCACCAACTTGGTTAAATCCTGAAATTTATGTCCTGAGAAATAATCAAGTACTTTGTGCGGTTCGTTGCCATCTGCATAGAAAACACCGGCAAGTGCTCCTGCGCTTACTCCGGAGATGATTTTCGGTTTAATATCATGTTCCAAAAGAGCTTGCATAACCCCTAAATGGGCAAACCCTTTGATGAATCCTCCGCTTAGTGCATAGCCAATCTGATATTTCCGGCTATTCTTGTTATTTGTGAATACCTCCATGAATTGCTTTCGTTAATTCGCCACGAATTTAGTGAATTTATTGAGAGTAGAAGGAATATAATGGATAGTTTTTTCAGGTACTTTTTAGTTTCAAGGCTCTAATATTACTTCCATGCCGAACAATTCAGTTCTGTTGCATGTTTTTCTACAAAACTGGAATAATACAAGGATTAAGCGCAAGTGATTTATCTTCGTTTTCAATAATAATCCATATATTTGTCCGGAATGAAATAATAAGAACCGATATGAAATATTTGTCAATGTGTGCAGGCTTACTTTTCACAGTCTTTCAGTCATGGGGACAGGAAAAACTTGCAGATACTATTCATCCGAATGCCGGGAAGAAAGTATTCCTTCTGGCACAAAGCTATATGCCTGCCCAGCAGATTCATATCTTCGTCAATCCAACCAGCCGAAACCTTTCTCCCAGGTACGAGCTGACCGAAACGGATACTGGGAAACTATACACTCCGGAATGGATTTTTGAGAAGAAAGATCTGAAGCGTTTTAATCATACAACAACGAAAAACAACCGATTATGAATCAAGATTTATCAATGAATGCCAATCAGTTGGTAGCATTTCTTCAAAAGCCAACCTCTGAATTTACCAAAGCCGATATTATCTCATTTATCCGGCAAAAAGAGATCCGCATGGTTAATTTCATGTATCCAGCGGGAGACGGTCGTCTGAAAACCCTGAACTTTGTCATCAACAATCAAGCTTATCTGGAAACTATTCTCACTTGTGGGGAACGGGTAGACGGTTCCAGCCTTTTTCTTTCATAGAAGCGGGTAGCAGTGATCTTTATGTAATTCCTCGCTTTAGCACAGCATTTGTTGATCCGTTTGCGGAGATTCCGACGCTGTCTATGCTCTGTTCTTTCTTTAATAAAGACGGTGAACCACTCGAAAGTGCACCAGAACACACTCTATACAAAGCAAGCAAAAGTTTTACGGAAATTACCGGAATGGAATTTCAGGCAATGGGTGAATTGGAATATTATGTGATAGCTCCGGACACGGCTATGTTTCAGGCAACCGACCAGCATGGTTACCACGAATCAGGTCCCTATGCAAAATTCAATGAGTTCCGTACCCAGTGCATGTCTTATATCGCGCAAGCAGGTGGACAAATAAAGTACGGACATTCTGAAGTGGGTAACTTTACGCTGGATGGTTATATCTATGAGCAGAATGAAATAGAATTCTTACCCGTTCCGGTATCACAGGCGGCAGATCAGTTGATGATTGCCAAGTGGGTAATTCGTAATTTAGGATATAAATATGGATATAATGTGACTTTTGCTCCTAAAATTACGACTGGTAAGGCGGGTTCGGGTTTGCATATCCATATGCGTATCATGAAAGATGGAAAGAATCAAATGTTGAAAGACGGTTTGTTGTCGGAAACAGCCCGCAAGGCAATTGCCGGAATGATGGTGCTTGCTCCCTCAATCACCGCTTTCGGAAACACGAATCCTACTTCTTACTTTCGCCTTGTTCCGCATCAGGAAGCGCCAACCAATGTGTGTTGGGGAGACCGTAACCGTTCCGTATTAGTGCGTGTGCCTTTGGGATGGGCTGCAAAAACGGATATGTGTACATTGGCAAATCCGTTGGAAGCTGAAAGTCATTTAGATACCAGTCAGAAGCAAACAGTGGAAATGCGTTCTCCGGATGGTTCGGCAGATTTGTATCAACTGTTGGCCGGTCTGGCTGTTGCTTGTCGTCATGGATTTGAAATCGAAAACGCACTGGATATTGCTCAAAAAACTTATGTAAGCGTGAATATCCATCAAAAAGAGAATGAAGATAAGTTAAAAGCATTGGCTCAACTGCCGGATAGCTGTGAAGCTTCTGCTGATTGCTTGCAACAACAACGGGCAATATTTGAGCGATATAACGTGTTTAGTCCGGCAATGATTGACGGTATCATCCGCAGACTTCGCAGTTATGGAGATAAAACGTTGCGCGCGAATCTGGAAGGAAAGCCGATGGAAATGCTGGATTTAGTAAATAAGTATTTCCATTGTGGATGATTGAGAGACGATGTTGAGCCGGTGAAATGTAACAGGGGGTGAGTGTACCTTTGATTGCCAATGGTAAATTGGCATATTTTCCCCAATTATAGCTGTTACTTTCTACACAATTCCACACTGGTTTCTACAACAGAAAAAGTAAAAGTGTCTTGTATTTGATTGATTATTAATATTGTATGTGAATTATGGAACTTTGGCATCTCTTTTGCAGTCTATTGAGTGTAAGAAACAAGTTAATAATGATTTAGTAGTTCACATTTAAAAATTACGATTATGAAAAAAGTATTAGTAGCAGTTGCATTGGTGATGGTATTGGGTAGTTCTGTAGCATTTGCACAGGAAGTTGGTAACACTACAGCTGTAGAAACCAACGTACAGGCTCCACAGGATGAGTTTACTAAGATTGATGTTAAAGAACTGCCGGAGGCAGTAGTACAAGTCATCGCTAAAAAATATGAAGGTGCCGCCATTACAGAAGCTTATGTCGCAGAAAAAGAAAGCGGTAAGATTTACAAGGTAGTTCTTACTACAGAAGATGTTCAGGTACTGACAGTGCTGATGAACGAAAAAGGTAAAGAAGTAAAAGAATAAAATAAAACTTCGAATGTAGTAATACTCATAAAGAAATCCTGGTTCGTGATAAATCAGGATTTCTTTTTATATCTGCCAACTTCCCATTGAGTCCGATAAAGTCGTCAAAGGATGATTAGGTTACGTTTATGATTGATTGTCTTTATCAGCTTTGTGTATCAATACTTCACAAATCGACTCTTTTGATACCAATGATGTTTTTATGAGATTACGATAAGTGAAAACTATAAGAAAACGTTTTTTGAAGAGTTTATAATGAAGAATCTGCCAAAAGAATAATCGGATATTTGATTGATGTCGGATGGTAATAGGGGATAGGTGGGAATCGTTAAGTATTGGCCTATTTTCATAAAAAAGATATTTTATGAAAAGATCGGAATTGCAGTACATATTTCTATCGACCTGACACATCGTTCGCAATCGATGAAAATCACGAATGCAGTCCGGATATTATCTGCATTATGAGGGAAGTTATTGAGCTTCATGGACGTATAATAAGTTTGGATGTTGTCAAAAAAATAAGAGAAAAGCTCACGTAAAGTAAGACTTTTCTCTTTAATTATAAGAAAGAGTGACATTTACTGAATATCCCTAATTTTGTCTGGAGAGAGACGGACGGTTACTTCTCCTTCCTACATTATTGTTTCTTTTTCTTCGGAAATCTTTTCTTTTGTAGTTACCCCCTTTACCCTTATTGAAAGAACGTGGTTTGTATTCCGGGGCTTCTCCCAATTCTTCAGGAACAGGGATCTTATAAATTTCTTTTTCTAGGAAGTTCTCAATACTTTTGAAGTTACTTTGCTCTTTCTCGCTAATAAATGTAAGTGCTACGCCATCATTGTTGGCACGTGCCGTACGCCCGATACGGTGTACATAATCTTCGCTGTCGTGGGGCACGTCGAAGTTGATAACCAGTCGAATGTCATCAATATCAATGCCACGCGCAACGATGTCCGTAGCTACCAATATATTGATTAGTCCAGCCTTAAATTCGTACATAACAGCTTCCCGTTGAGTCTGTTCTAAATCTGAGTGCATCTCACCTACATTCAACTTCATTGATTTCAAGGCTTTGGCCACTTCTTTGACTTTGATTTTGGAAGACGCAAAGATAATTACACGTTCCGGAATCTCATCCATAAAAAGACTCCGTATAATGCCCAGTTTTTGATTCTCATAACAAACATATGCTGCTTGAATAATCTTTTCTGCAGGCTTGGAAACTGCGAGCTTTATCTCCGACGGGTTATTAAGGATTGTATTAGCCAATTGCTGAATCTTTGCAGGCATTGTTGCGGAAAACATGATGGTCTGTCGTTCTTTTGGCAGATATTTTGCTATTTGCATGATATCTTCATAGAATCCCATGTCAAGCATTCGGTCTGCTTCATCTAAAATAAAATAAGAAACCTTGGAAAGATCTACATATCCAAGGCTTAAATGGGCAATCAGACGTCCGGGAGTAGCAATAACAACATCAGCTCCCAATGTGAGTCCCCTTTTTTGTTGTTCGAACAATATTCCATCGTTTCCACCATATACGGCAACGCTCGATACCGGCATGAAATAGGAAAAACCTTCCATCTGCTGGTCGATCTGCTGAGCCAATTCGCGAGTAGGAGACATGATGACACAATTAATCGCATCTTCCGGATGGTTACCTTCTGATAATTTATTCAATATAGGAAGCAAAAACGCTGCTGTCTTACCTGTTCCTGTCTGTGCTACTGCGATCAAATCCTTACCTTCAAGTATGATTGGAATGGCTTGCTCTTGTATAGGTGTGCATTCGTCGAATCGCATGGCATCAAGTGCCTCAAGCACACTTGCATTTAATTGTAGTTCGGAAAACTTCATTCTTTCATTTAATTTGTCAGCAAAGATAATCTATTTTTTTGTTTAATTATATATTCAAGTAAGAATCTTTGAATCCTAGGAAGTAGAGCACTCCATCCAGTCCGATGGTGTTGATCGACTGTTTGGCATTTGCCACCACTTTGGGTTTTGCGTGGAATGCGATTCCTAATCCGGCAATCCCCAACATCGGGAGATCGTTAGCTCCATCTCCTACGGCAATGGTCTGTGCAATATCCACCTTTTCCACTTGTGCAATAAGGCGGAGCAGTTCGGCTTTCCGTTTTCCATCTACTACATCACCCAGATAACGTCCGGTCAGTTTTCCATCGATGATTTCCAGTTCGTTGGCATAGACATAATCTATACCATATTTCTTTTGCAGGTATTGACCGAAATAAGTGAATCCTCCCGAAAGGATGGCGATTTTGTAACCATATTTCTTCAATACATACATCAGTCGGTCTACTCCCTCTGTGATAGGCAAACTCTCGGCTATTTCCTGCATCACCGATTCGTCCAGCCCTTTTAATAGTGATACGCGACGGGTAAAGCTTTCCGTAAAGTCTATTTCTCCACGCATGGCACTTTCCGTGATAGCTTTGACTTCATCGCCTACACCGGCACGGATAGCCAGTTCGTCAATCACCTCTGTCTCAATTAATGTAGAGTCCATATCAAAACAGATCAGGCGGCGCATGCGACGGTACATATTGTCCTGCTGGAAAGAAAAGTCCATTTCCTGTTCACTGGCCAACTTCATCAGCTTCTCCTGCATGACAATGCGGTTTTTCGGAGTACCTCGCACTGAAAATTCGATGCAAGCACGGGGGCGAGTATCTGTCTGACATTCATCTAACGGGATACGGCCTGTCAAACGTTTGATGGCATCAATATTCATGCCTTGCTCAGCTAATATGCTTGTAGCGGAAGAAATCTGTCGGGCGGAAAGCTTGCGTCCCAGAACCGTCAGAATATAACGGTTTTTCCCTTGCATACCTACCCAGTTTTCATATTGCTCGGTGGTGATAGGTTCAAACCGGATGGTAACTCCTAGGGAAGAAGCTTTGAACAACAGTTCCTTCATAATGAATCCGGAATGTCTTTCCTCACTCTTGAATAGAATACCCAGCGATAAGGTATTGTGAATATCTGCCTGACCGATATCAAGGATCGTAGCATCATATTTAGCAAGGATTTCGGTTACAGAAGCAGTCAATCCCGGACGATCTTCGCCGGTGACTCGAATCAGAATCAATTCAGTACTTGATGGTTGCATAAAAATAGACTTTAACTCTACAAAAGTAGAGAAAAAAGTTCATTTTTATGCTAAATAACATAAAAAGTTACACCCGAAAAGCAATATTGTCCTAAATAAATTTTGAGCATGAGCTAACTGACTATACTGTTAAGTATAGCCTCGAGAGTTCAAAATCAATCCCCCCTAATCGTTTTCGATGGTTTCGGGAGGTGGTGTAAATGGTTGATCAAGCCATTTTTGGAGGTCGATTTTGGTAAATGTGTTCAGCCGGAGCGTGACCACAAGGTTAGCCAATGCCCATTTGTATCTTGCGATGTGCTTTAGCCATGTCAGAATCAGCATTGTAGTCATAGCAGTCCATATTTGGGTCTCTACGGCATTGCGGGATGTGCCGATAAAGCTCTTGATGCGTAGCAGTTGCTTGAGGTTGCGAAAGAAGATTTCTATGTTCCACCGAGCCTTGTACAGAGCCGCTATGCTTGATGCTGCCAATGTGAAGTTGTTTGTGAGTAACTCAATTTCAAAACCGTGTTCATCGTTCCATACTGCGATGCGACGTAAACGTTTGGGATATTTGGATTTGGCCGCCGAGAGTTCGAACTCGATTATTTCGTCAATAAGTACATTCTGAGCGTGTTTTTCAGGCAAAGGCAACTCCTCTATGGCTTTGTACCGGATATTGTCTTTATGACGCACTACAAAGAACACGTTGCTGCTGTCCCAATTATTCAGCAATGAGTAGTCACAGTAGCCTCGGTCGGCTACTACAATACTATACGGATGTAACTCAATATCAAAAGCAGCTTTGTTGTCGGTGGTTTTGCCATCGGTGATATTCACGAACTCCGGCAAAAGACTGTCATAGTCCAATAGCGTGTGCATCTTGACCGCCCCCTTGGTGGTAGTGTAATGTGCCCAGTCATATATTGACAGAGTCAATGACACCAATGTGGAGTCGAGCAGTTTTATCGGCATCTTGAAACGGAACTTTCTTCGTTGCCATAGGGCTTGCTGTCCGAAATACTGAAACAACGAGTAGAATATGCCGCGAAAAACCGAACTGTCTCGGTTGGCGTTCTGATATGCTACCGTTGACTTGGATGGTGCACGGTTGATTCCCAAATGATTGAGGTTGCCGGTGGCTGATTTCAGCCCGTTTGAGATATCTCTGACTGAATCACATCCTGAGAATTGGCTGAAAATCATGCTAACAAACTGACTCCATGTATTGTAGCCCTTACAATGCTTGTCTGACCCCGAAGATTTTATGATTTTCCTGATATTTTCTTTCGGGAGATGTGATATTACCTGTGCGAAAAGTGTTATATTTGCCATAGGAAGTAGATGAGTTGGTGGCTCGCTACTAAGGTAGTCATTTTACCTTAGTTCTACTTCCTTTTTATTTGTTCCCCCAATTTATTTAGGACAATATTGCCCGAAAAGTGAGTTTTTTGTTTATTTGCTTGGAAGTTAATTTAATATTTGCTTACCTTTGCATTTGGTTTCAAGTATAAAGGGTTTGATAATCAGCGGATTCCTCTTCGCCTGATGCCTGAAAAAACAATGTTTCGGGAAGAAACCACTGTTTAAGGACAGGCCCGGATAGTATTAACTAAAACCGAATTACGTGAAGTATGTAAAATGGATTTTTGTTGTATTACTGATTTGTTCCTTGACCGCTTTCGTTGAGAAAGACAAACCTACCGGAGGTTTGAGTGAGGGCGACGTAGCCCCTGATTTTAAAATCGAATCTACGTCAGACGGGCAATCCGCCTTTAAATTGGGAAATTTGAAAGGAAAATATGTGTTGCTAAGTTTTTGGGCAAGTTATGACGCGCAGTCCCGGATGCAAAATGTAAGTTTGAGCAATGCGCTTCGTTCTTCTCATAATGTGGTAATGGTTTCTATTTCATTTGACGAATATCAGTCAATATTTGAAGAAACCGTTCGTAAGGATCAAATAGTTACGCCCACTTGTTTCGTGGAAACAGAAGGCGAGGATTCCGGCTTATTTAAGAAATACCGAGGGTTCACTAACTATTTATTGGATGGAAATGGTGTAATTATAGCCAAAAACATCTCTGCTGCAGATCTTTCTGCTTATGTAAAAGAAATCGGTTGACGATTTTAAGAATGTAGGGAGAAAGAGGGATTTTCCAAATCACCGTCAGGTGGAAACAATGGGAAATAGACAAAAGAGGAAATGGATACAACAAAAAAGTTCCGCCTACACTTGCGTTAGCAGGAATAGGCGGAATTTCTATTTTATACTTTTCTTTATCCGGTGTATCGGCTCAGTAGCAAATTAATGGGGGTATGCATATAAGTTAGCAATTCGAAAAAGAAAGAACTTTTTGTCTGCTACTCCTCTTAGATTAGTTCGAAACAGTTTGATTTTAGCATTGAAAGACTCCGCCAGTGCATTTGATGAGCGATTGTTGTAGAAGTTCCAAGATGTTTCAATTGCTTGAAACACTTTGTTTCAATAGGGTGAACTGTCTTATACGGATTTAGGTTGACACCTTTTTAGAGACATAAAAAAAGAAAAATTATGTCTAAATTATCTCGTAAGATTTATTCTGAGACTTTCAAATTGGAAGTTCTCCGTGATTACTTCAGTAGCGGTTTGTCAATGTTTGCTACTGCCAAGAAATGGGGTTTACCCAACCATACTTATATTCTGCGTTGGCAAAAGTGTTATGCAATTGATTCGGATTCCTTATCTTTGTCCCCCGAACTTCTGTCAGATCTTCAAATGAAAAAGAATCCAAAATCAAAATCTAAAGAAGAACTTCTTGAAGCGGAAAATTTGCGTCTGAGAAAGGCTTTGGAACTTGAAAAACTTCGTTCCCATGCCTTTGAAAGACTGATTGAACTCACAGAAAGAGAAGAAGGGATTTCCATCTTAAAAAAAGATGGTGCCAAATAGTCACCGGCCTTCGTGAAGAGTTTCCTCACATCAGTGTGAAAACCCTTTGCGGACTGTTTGGCATGTCTTCCCAGGCCTATTACAAAAAGAAAAAAAATCTTTTGTCGCGTCATCAGATCAGAACAGCCATCTTGGATGCCGTCTTCTTCTACCGCTCAAAGGCTCCGGGCATCGGTGGTTTGAAATTATACCATGAGCTCCGCTCCCTTTATGGAAGCGAGATAACCGGAGGGCGGGATGCCTTCCTTCATCTGCTGCGTTCGGAACGCCTTATGCTGCCCCCGAAGAAACCCAGGCATACGACGGACTCCCACCATCTTTACAAGAAGTATCCGAATCTGATCAAGGGGGTAACGGCACAATACCCGAACCATATCTGGGTATGTGACATCACTTACATCTGGATTGAAGGTGGCGTATGCTACCTCCATCTTGTAACGGACATGTACTCACATGCCGTTTTAGGATGGGTGCTCTCTCCCAGTTTGCATGCCGAATATACGCTACAGGCACTGGAACAGGCCATCAATGAGGCTGGAGGTGGCAATCTTTGCGGCACAATCCACCATTCCGACCGGGGGGTACAGTATGCCTGCGATGCCTATATCGACACACTGGTCACTCATCATATACGTGTGAGCATGACTGAAGATTACAACCCGACGGACAATGCGGTAGCAGAAAGGATGAATGGCATCCTGAAAACGGAATGGATATACGGCATGTCGCTGTTCAGGGATAAAGAGATGGCACGGGAGCAGATTACGCGAATGATTGACTTCTATAATAATGGACGACCGCATATGAGCATAGGTATGAAAAAACCCATGGACGTATATCATGGAGAGGTGCCGGGAAAATCATTGTGGAA
Source organism: Bacteroides sp. AN502(2024) (assembly GCF_041227145.1). Lineage (NCBI taxonomy): Bacteria > Pseudomonadati > Bacteroidota > Bacteroidia > Bacteroidales > Bacteroidaceae > Bacteroides > Bacteroides sp. AN502(2024). The sequence goes on from NZ_JBGFSP010000009.1 coordinate 65,661, forward strand.
AAAATAAGGTTCCATATGATAAATAAATACTATATTTGCGATACCGAGAACCCGGGACATGACGGTTTAAGCCATTGTCTCACAAAAGCCAATAGGGTGTCGAACCCTATTGACTTTTACCGAGAGCCCGAGCACACTCAGATTTGTCCATTGTTTTTACGTATGACAACTATCTTAGGAGCAAAGGGAAGAAACTAACAACTGTTTTAGTTATGAATAACAGAATGTGACAACTTATTTAGTAACTAGCCTCTAAAAGTGACAACCATTTCTAGTATAAGTCAGAACACTTTGTTTCAATAGGGTGGAACACTCTGTTTCAACACGGTGAACACTTTGTTCCAAGGCGCGAAACACTTTGTTTCAAGGCGCAAAAACAAAGTGTTTCAAGTAATTGAAACATCTTGAAACAAATAGGACTTTCAAAAAATAGGCGGTGATAGGTGATAGATGAGGTGATAGGTTAATAACAACCTATCACCGCTCTGTAAATATGATGAATAGGGAGTTTCAGGAATACGGTGATAGGATGAAAGAGGATTTTCGTTTTTATATATGAGAGAGCCGTGTACTCATTGACTGAATTCTCTGACATTTGCTTGCGGATGTCAGATCGTTTTGCGAATATTGCATACAAGATGCATAATATTTAATTCAGCCAACGGGTAAAATAATCTATCAGCATATTTGTTTATGCTATGAGCATATTCCTATCAACTATCATTGAAGCAGTGAAAGAGTAGGTGAACGGGATATTTGTATGTAGCCTGTTTTGTTCACGTGCACGATTCAAAACAACTCCATTTCTTGATAACGTATCCCCACTAAGTTTCTACTGATTCGGTGTATCCCAAGCCCTGGGGTAATTATAGATAGAATTCATGAAGACTGTGGAAGGTCAGCCTATTTTTCATTTAGGCGCCTTCTGGTACAAGAAAAATGCGATGGCTGCATAAAGGATATTAGGAATCCAAACTGCAATGGCAGGTGGCACATTTCCGTTTACGGCAAAGGTGGAGGTAATCGTCTGGAACAGAATATAAGAGAAACTTAATCCTAATCCGATACCCAGATGGAGTCCCATACCGCCTTTCGTTTTTCGAGACGAAAGGGATACGCCAATGATGGTGAGGATGAAAGAGGCGAACGACATGGAAATTCGTTTGTGATATTCAATCTCAAATTCTTTGATGTTGGCAAATCCTCTTCGTTTCTGTTTTTCAATATAGTCACTTAACTGGGGGCTGGTCAGCATTTCCTGCTGATTTTTCATAATCAGAAAGTCAGAAGGTTCCATATTGATAATAGAGTCTATCTGGTCTCCCTTAGTGATCTTTTCCTTCAAACCATCCAGTTCGCGTACCATATAATCGTGGATGGTCCATTTATGAACGGTGGTGGTGTCATAAGTGATTCGTCGTGCAGTCAAATGCGAAACCAGCTTTTTATCTACAAATTTATCCAATGAAAACCGGTTACCGGTTTTCATTGCATTGTTATAATTGTCGATGTATGCAATCACTCCGCTATCTACTTCCAGCTGCACATTGCTTACTGAGTTTTGTTTCTTTGGTTTAATATACCGGTCTTCAAAATTCAGACGCGTAACACTTCCTTTAGGAATTACATACGAACTTAGTGTGAAGGTGACCAGAGCGATGATAGCAGCAGAAATCATATAAGGACGCATCATTCTCTTAAAACTCATACCAGTGGAAAACATCGCGATAATTTCGGAGTTTTCCGCCAGTTTGGAGGTAAAGAAAATAACAGCAATGAATACAAATAAAGGACTGAACAGATTAGAGAAATAGGGGATAAAGTTCATGTAATATTCAAAAATAATTTTATCCCATGGAGCTTCATGCTCCATTAGTTTGTCCATCTTTTCGTTGAAGTCAAATACCACTGCAATAGAAATGATCAATGCAATAGCAAATACGTATGTTCCCAAGAACTTCTTGATGATATACCAGTCCAGCCGTTTTATAAATCGATTGCTTTTCATTTCTTATAATCTAGTTGATACTCTTTTGACCATCATCGGCTTCCAGGTTGAGAAATCTCCAGCAATAATATGTTTTCTCGCTTCTTTCACTAACCACAGGTAAAATGCCAAATTATGTATGGAAGCGATTTGCATCGCCAGTAGCTCTTGTGCATGAAAAAGATGACGTAAATAAGCTTTGCTGTATAACGTATCTATGCAGGAAGCACCATCGGCTTCGATGGGAGAGAAGTCTGTTTCCCATTTTTTGTTCCGCATGTTGATAATGCCATCTTTGGTAAACAACATGCCATTTCGTCCGTTTCGTGTAGGCATAACACAGTCGAACATATCCACACCGAGTTCTATTCCTTCAAGAATATTGACAGGAGTTCCAACACCCATCAGGTAACGGGGTTTGTCTTTGGGAAGTATCTCATTAACAATTTCGATCATTTCATACATCTTGTCTACCGGTTCGCCTACCGCCAAGCCACCGATAGCATTCCCATCAGCATCTTTGGACGCTACAAACTCTGCAGATTGCCTGCGTAGGTCTGGATAAACGCATCCCTGTACAATAGGGAAGAGCGACTGGTTGTAACCGTATTTAGGTTCTGTCTCATTAAAACGTTGTATACAACGGTCGAGCCATCTGTGGGTTAATCCCAATGACTTTTTGGCATATTCATAATCCGAGTCACCCGGAGGGCATTCGTCAAAAGCCATCATAATATCCGCACCGATAGTCCGTTCTATGTCCATTACCTTTTCCGGAGTGAAGATGTGCTTGCTTCCGTCGATATGCGAACGAAATTCAGCTCCTTCTTCGCGCAGCTTTCTGATTCCGGCTAATGAGAATACCTGAAAACCGCCACTGTCTGTCAGCATGGGACGGTCGAAGCCGTTGAAACGGTGTAGTCCACCTGCTTTTTCAATCACATCCAAGCCCGGACGCAAATAGAGGTGATAGGTATTACCCAAAATAATCTGTGCTTGAATATCTTCTTTCAACTCGGTCAGATGCACTCCCTTAACAGTGCCCAGTGTGCCCACCGGCATGAAGATAGGTGTTTGTATCTGTCCATGGTCAGTTGTTATCAGACCGGCACGGGCATAACTTTTAGCGTCTGTATATTGTAACTCAAATGTCATTCCTGGCTAGGTTTCTTAACAGATAAATCAATTGCATCCGCTACTTTCTCATCGGTTAGTGCAATGGCAAATACCTCTTTTATATCGTTTACATAGTAGAAAGTCAGCCCTTTCAGATAAATGTCCTGAATTTCATCTATGTTCTTTTTGTTTTCGGCGCTCATGATGATTTCTTTGATTCCGGCACGTTTGGCTGCCAATATCTTCTCCTTGATACCACCTACAGGAAGCACTTTGCCGCGCAGGGTGATTTCTCCCGTCATGGCTATGTTGGCTTTCACTTTTCTTTGAGTCAGGGCAGAAGCCAATGAAGTGGCCATCGTGATACCTGCTGAAGGACCGTCTTTGGGGATTGCACCTTCAGGAACGTGGATATGGATATTCCAGTTGTCAAAGATATCTTCATTCAGATTCAGGACAGAAGCGTGCGCCTTGATATATTCAAGAGCCAGCATAGCAGATTCTTTCATCACATCTCCCAGGTTTCCGGTCAATGTGAGACGTCCACCTTTACCACGGCTCAAACTGGTTTCTACAAATAAGATTTCGCCTCCGACAGCTGTCCATGCCAATCCGGTGACTACACCTGCATATTCATTTCCTTGATACTTGTCACGTGTATATTCCGGTGCTCCTAAGAAATCATATAAATCTGATGGCTTGATTTCCGTTTTGACGAAATAACCGTCCGTGGCATATTGGCGAGCCGATTTGCGAAGAATCTTACCAATCTTCTTTTCCAGCTCCCGAACACCGCTCTCACGGGTATACGACTCGATGATAGCTTCCAATGTATCTTTAGGAAGCTTAATATCTGTTTTTTTGAGCCCATTGGCTTCCAGTTCTTTAGGTACTAGGTGCTTGCGGGCTATCTCGATTTTCTCTTCTGTGATATATCCGCTTACTTCAATTAATTCCATACGGTCAAGCAATGGACCGGGAATTGTATTCAGGTTGTTGGCTGTTGCAATAAACAACACCTTTGATAGATCATAGTCTACATCCAGAAAGTTATCATGGAAAGCGGTATTTTGTTCCGGATCAAGTACTTCCAATAATGCAGAAGAGGGATCTCCCTGGCGGTCGGCACTGACTTTGTCTATTTCATCTAGGATGAAAACTGGGTTGGATGCACCGGCTTTAATCAAACTTTTAATGATTCGTCCAGGCATAGCACCAATATAGGTTTTACGATGACCACGAATTTCAGCTTCATCATGCACACCGCCCAAAGACATACGCACATACTTTCGTTTGAGTGCAGACGCGATGGATTTCCCAAGAGATGTTTTACCTACTCCCGGAGGACCATATAAACAAATAATCGGTGATTTCATATCACCTTTCAACTTTAATACAGCTAAATGCTCCAAAATACGTTCTTTTACCTTCTCCAATCCGTAATGGTCTTTGTTCAACGTCTTCTCTGCGTTTTTAAGATTCAGATTGTCCGTTGTATACGTATTCCATGGAAGATTGAGCATGGTTTGCAGATAGTTAAGCTGTACGCTGTAATCCGGAGCCTGAGGGTGAGTGCGTTCCAGTTTAGCCAGCTCTTTCATGAACGTATCTCTGACTTCTGTATTCCAGCGCTTTCTTTCTGCTCTTTTACGCATTTCTTCTATTTCTTGTTCTTGGCTGCCACCGCCCAATTCATCCTGAATAGTCTTGATTTGCTGTTGCAAGAAGTATTCACGTTGTTGTTGGTCGATATCTTCACGGGCACGCATTTGAATGGATGCTTTGATTTCTGCCAACTGCACTTCACGGTTCAGAATTTCCAATAAGTGATAAGTGCGTTCACGCAATGAGTTGATACTTAATAAGTCCATTTTCTCATCTTTCTTGAACGGCAGGTTTGAACAGATGAAATTAATCAGGAACATTGAGTTGTTGATATTTTTAACAGCAAACGCCGAATCCTGATGTATTACATCTGACGATTTGATATACCTCATTGTCAGATCCTTGCAAGTTTCCACCAGAGCTTGGAACTCTTTGTCGTCTTTGCTTGGAATATCTTCTTCCAAAAGATCAATCTCACCTTTCAGGTACGGATATGTTTCGATAATGCTTTTCAAACTCATACGTTTCATTCCTTGAAGAATGACAGTCGTTGTTTGATCAGGCATTTCCAATATCCGCACAATTCGCCCTACTGTACCGATATTGTGTAGATCCTCCAATTTCGGTTCTTCTGTATGTGCCGATCTCTGGCATATTACTGCAATATCTTTATGCTTCTTATCAGCATCGCGTATAAGTTTCAGAGAAGACTTACGACCCACTGTGATCGGTAAGAATACTCCAGGAAACAATACCATATTACGTAAAGGGAGTACCGGAAGAATTTCACCAGATTTCACATTTACATCAAATGCCTGTTCATCGTTCCCATCATAGTCTGTGATTAGCGAAAAGCCGTTATCGCTTCCATCTTCCAATAAATATCTTTCTTTCATCTTTTCGTTTTAATTTAGTTTATGCCATACTGATATGCATAAATCGTTTGCAAAGTTAATTGATTCTCTCTAATAATAAAGCACTGCGTTGAATAAAAACACAAAAACAATGCCAAAATATCGGCTTGTAAAGGGAATATTCCATAATTATTATTTATTTTTGGCGATTTACAATAAAAATAATAGTATAAAAGGGCTTTAAGATAAACGGATAAAAAATGTCGAATCCTTATTTTCGGTTTAAGCAATTTACGATATGGCATGATAAATGTGCCATGAAAGTCGGTACGGATGGGGTACTTCTAGGTGCTTGGACTCCCGTTGAGAGTGCGTGCAGCATTTTGGATATTGGAACGGGGACGGGATTGGTGGCTTTAATGTTGGCACAACGCAGTTTGCCGGATGCAACTATTGTAGCGTTGGAAATAGACGAGGTGGCTGTAGGACAAGCCAGAGAAAATGTCATTCGTTCTCCCTGGAAGGAGAGGGTAGAGGTGGTACAGGTTGATTTTAAGAAATATAGGTCTTCGTATAAATTCGATGTGATTGTTTCTAATCCCCCTTATTTTGTCGATTCGTTGGAATGTCCGGACCGTCAGAGAGCCGCGGCTCGTCATAATAAATCTTTGACTTATGAAGATTTGTTAGAAGGGGTAAGCAAGTTATTGGCGGAAGACGGATTTTTTACGGTGGTGATTCCGGCAGATGTAGCTGAACGGGTAAAAAAGATAGCTTCTATAAAGAAATTATATGCGGTCCGTCAATTGAATGTAATCACTAAACCCGGCGGTATTCCGAAACGTGTTTTGATTACTTTTTCTTTTTCTAATCAAGAGTGTATTGTAGAAGAACTATTGACAGAACTGAATCGCCATCAGTATAGTGAGGAATATATGACGCTAACTCGGGATTATTATTTAAACATGTAAAAAGAGTTACACTCACTGTCGGAAATACATACAGTCGTTCTTTATTATCTTGTATAAAAAAAGCCCATACAAACTGTACAGACTTTATACTATGAATCTTTAACTGATTTCTTTTTGTCGGGGTAGCGGGATTCGAACCCACGACCCCCTGCTCCCAAAGCAGGTGCGCTAACCGGACTGCGCTACACCCCGAAAACTTTGAACTTAATAACCTTCTTTTTGTAGTCGGGGTAGCGGGATTCGAACCCACGACCCCCTGCTCCCAAAGCAGGTGCGCTAACCGGACTGCGCTACACCCCGAAAACTTGGGGGTTATTATTCCAAAATCGGTGCAAAGATAGGGAGTATTTTTTAATTAACAATAGCGAAGCGGGTGTTTTTTATTTTTTATTTTTCAAGACCTTGAATCTCATTACTTTGTAGCCTCACTTTTTTCTTGGCAGAGATTAGAAGCATCATGGGAGACCGTAGTTCATTTTTCATGCTCAGAATAGTATCCAACAACTTTTCGTTGAACTGTAGTCCTATAAGTCCGAATGTCCCAAATCCGGTTTGAAGAAGTCTATTTATAGAGGTAGCCAAGTAAAAGAGGGTGTGTCAAAATTCCCTTTTTGAAGAAATGGCCCCTGCTATAGCTATCTGTGGCAGGGGTAAATCTTTATATTCAGGCATTATGACACACCCTCTTTGCTTATTAAATTATCGACTATCGTTTCTTACTTAAGAAATGTTTACTCCATTATTTATTCATGCAAATACATGAAATCACCTTTGGATTATAAAATATCCAGTGTTTTAAACGCTTTAACCAGCTTTTCTACAGCGCGGTCAATCTGATCTTTTGTATGAGTAGCCATTAATGCCACACGTACCAACGTATCTTGCGGTGCACATGCCGGAGGAATAACCGGATTAATAAATACACCCTCATCGAAAGCTAATTTAGTGACCATGAATGTTTTTTCTGTGTCACGTACATATAGAGGGATGATAGGTGATTCTGTGGCACCAATTTCAAAACCTGCTTCGCGGAAACGTTTCAATGCATAATTGGTGACTTCCCATAACGCTTCAAGTCTTTCCGGTTCATTCTGGATGATGTGAAGAGCTTCAAGAGCAGATGCAGTAGCAGCCGGAGTGTTGGATGCACTGAAGATATAAGTACGTGCGTTGTGACGCAGCCAGTTGATAATAGAAAAATCAGCAGCGATGAATCCACCGATAGAAGCCAGCGATTTACTGAAAGTACCCATAATCAAGTCAATTTCGTGAGTCAGGCCGAAATGGTCGCAAACACCACGTCCTTGTTTCCCGAATACTCCCAATCCATGAGCTTCGTCTACCATGATAGTAGCGTTGTATTTATGTTTCAAACGTACGATTTCGGGCAAGTTTGCCAGATCACCTTCCATAGAGAACACACCGTCTACTATGATGAGCTTCACTGAATCCGGGTTACACTTTTGAAGTTGCTTTTCCAGATCCGCCATATCGTTATGCTTATATTTCAACTGTTGAGAGAAAGAGAGGCGACGACCATCTACGATAGATGCGTGGTCGCGGTCATCACAGATGATATAATCGTTGCGATCAGTCAAAGCAGGAATAACACCGGAATTCACTGTGAAACCGGTTGAGAAGCAGAGCGCTTCATCTTTGCCTACAAAGGCTGCCAGTTCTTTTTCCAACTGAACGTGCAGGTCAAGTGTGCCATTCAGGAAGCGCGAGCCTGCGCATCCGGAACCATATTTATGCATGGCCTTGACACCTGCTTCAATCACTCTTTCATCTCCCGTAAGGCCAGTGTATGCATTGGAACCGAACATCAACACTTTGTGTCCGCCCATTTCTACCTCTGTTCCCTGTTTTCCTTCTATCTCACGGAAATATGGGTAAACGCCCTGTGCCATAAACTTTTGTGGCAGGTCGTATTTAGCTAACTTCTCTTGTAATAATCCCATTAATTATAAATTATTATACTCATAATCAGATTGTTCGTTGACAATCTAATCCTTCATTATCTTAATAAGTATTTAAAAACAGGGGACAAAGATAACAAAATTTGCTTTTATATGTTCTTTGTTAAGGGAAAAAAGTTGCTCGCATGTGATTAGAAACTTCATAATAGATTAAAATTTAAGATAATTATATTACTTTTGTCGCTTACAATCGACAAGAATAGCATGAACAAAAGGATGAAAAAAATAAAATTCGTCGTCAACCCTATTTCAGGAACACAAGGCAAAGAGTTGATTCTTAGCTTGTTGGATAAAAAAATGGACAAGACGAGATACTCTTGGGAAGTAGTGTATACAGAAAGAGCTGGTCATGCAGTAGAAATTGCCGCCCAAGCTGCCGAAGAGAAAACAGATATAGTAGTGGCTATCGGTGGGGACGGGACAATCAATGAAATAGCTCGTTCATTGGTGCACACTGATACTGCATTGGGAATTATTCCTTGTGGTTCGGGCAATGGACTGGCGAGACATCTGCATATACCTATGGAGCCGAAGAGGGCATTGGAAGTGCTGAACGAAGGTTGCATGGATGTTATAGATTATGGTAAGATTAACGGGGCGGATTTTTTCTGTACGTGTGGAGTAGGATTCGATGCTTTTGTGAGTCTGAAGTTTGCGAATGCTGGTAAACGTGGGTTATTAACTTATTTGGAAAAGACCCTACAAGAGAGTCTTAAATATGAGCCGGAAACGTATGAACTGGAAACGGAAAACGGAGTTTCCAAGTATAAAGCTTTCCTTATTGCCTGCGGAAATGCGTCGCAATATGGGAATAATGCTTATATCGCACCACAGGCTACCCTGACGGATGGTCTGCTGGATGTGACCATTCTCGAACCCTTCACGGTATTGGACGTTCCTTCACTGGCTTTCCAGTTGTTCAATAAAACAATCGACCAGAATAGCCGTATCAAGACTTTCCGTTGCAAGAAATTATGCATCCGCCGGACTACTCCCGGAGTTGTACATTTTGACGGTGACCCCATGGAAACTGATGCTGATGTGAATATTGAATTGATTCAAAGAGGGCTGCGCGTGGTGGTACCACAAGCATCGGAAAAGGATATGCCCCATGTACTCCAAAGAGCGCAGGAGTATATGAATGGCATCAAATTGATGAATGAAGTCATTGTCGACAACATAACAGAAAGAAATAAGAAAATACTGCAAAAGTTGACAAAGAAAGTCTGATAAAATAACGGATTACTGACAACGAATTACAAATTATTGCGTATTTTTGCACAGTTTTGATTCAATCAAAATAAAAACGCGAGTGATAATCGTTTAAATTAAAAATATATATGTTCAGAACGCACACATGTGGAGAACTAAGAATCTCTGATGTAAATAAGCAAGTTACGCTGTCCGGATGGGTACAGCGAAGCCGTAAAATGGGAGGAATGACTTTTATCGACCTCCGCGACCGTTACGGAATTACCCAGTTGGTATTTAACGAAGAAATTAATGCTGAACTCTGTGAACGTGCTAACAAATTGGGACGTGAGTTCGTCATCCAAGCGACAGGAACGGTTAATGAACGTTTCAGCAAGAATGCAAACATTCCTACCGGAGACATTGAAATCATTGTTTCCGAACTGAACGTACTAAATACAGCAATGACTCCTCCGTTCACCATTGAAGATAATACAGATGGTGGAGACGATATTCGCATGAAATATCGTTATCTGGATTTACGTCGTAATGCTGTCCGCTCTAATCTGGAGCTGCGTCATAAAATGACGATTGAGGTTCGCAAATATCTGGATAGTCTGGCCTTCATCGAAGTGGAAACACCTGTTTTAATCGGTTCTACTCCTGAAGGCGCACGCGACTTCGTGGTGCCGTCACGTATGAATCCGGGACAGTTTTACGCACTTCCGCAATCTCCGCAGACTTTGAAGCAGTTGTTGATGGTTTCCGGTTTCGACCGTTACTTCCAGATTGCGAAATGTTTTCGTGACGAGGACTTGCGTGCCGACCGTCAGCCGGAATTTACGCAAATAGACTGCGAAATGAGCTTCGTCGAACAGGAAGATGTCATTACGACTTTCGAAGGAATGGCCAAACATTTGTTCAAGACACTTCGTGGTGTGGAACTGACCGAACCGTTCCAACGCATGTCTTGGGCGGATGCCATGAAATATTATGGTAGTGACAAGCCGGATTTGCGTTTCGGCATGAAATTCGTGGAACTGATGGGTATTATGAAAGGTCACGGATTCTCTGTATTTGATAATGCTACTTATATAGGTGGAATCTGTGCCGAAGGTGCGGCAACCTACACTCGTAAACAGCTGGATGCATTGACCGAATTCGTAAAGAAACCGCAAATCGGTGCAAAAGGTATGGTGTATGCCCGTATAGAAGCTGACGGAACTGTAAAATCAAGCGTAGATAAATTCTATACACAGGAAGTGCTTCAGCAAATGAAAGAGGCATTCGGTGCTAAACCGGGCGACTTGATTCTGATCCTGTCTGGCGATGATGTGATGAAAACACGTAAACAACTTTGTGAACTTCGTCTGGAAATGGGCGCCCAACTGGGACTGCGTGATAAGAATAAGTTTGCTTGCCTTTGGGTAATCGATTTCCCGATGTTCGAATGGAGTGAAGAGGAAGGTCGTCTGATGGCTATGCATCATCCGTTTACACACCCGAAGGAAGAAGATATTCCGATGTTGGATACAGATCCGGCAGCTGTGCGTGCAGATGCATACGATATGGTAATCAACGGTGTGGAAGTAGGTGGTGGATCTATACGTATCCACGATGCGAAATTACAGGCGAAGATGTTCGAGATTCTTGGATTTACTCCGGAAAAGGCAGAGGCACAGTTCGGCTTCCTGATGAATGCCTTTAAGTATGGTGCACCTCCTCATGGCGGTTTGGCATACGGACTTGACCGTTGGGTATCTTTGTTTGCAGGGTTGGATTCTATACGTGACTGCATTGCATTCCCGAAAAACAATTCCGGACGTGATGTGATGCTGGACGCACCGTCTGCAATCGATCAGACTCAACTTGATGAATTGAAGTTGATCGTTGATCTGAAAGAGGGCGAGTGAAAGAATCCGTACGCATATTCCGTTTTATAGTCATCGGTACAATGAACGCCTTAATTATGGCGTTGGTTGTGTGGTTGATGATGAAAGAAATGTCATTCGACGGTGACTATATGGTGGCTAATATAACGGCGTATCTGATAGCTCAAATTCATAACTTTATTTGGTGTAAATACTGGATATTCCCTGTAGAAAATAAAAAGAATAGCATCTGTAAACAGATCTTGCTCTTTTGTTTTGCTTTTGCCATAGCTTACACCGCACAGTTCTTATTTCTTGTCTTATTGGTAGAAGGACTGGACGTGAATGAATATCTGGCTCAATTCCTGGGATTGTTTATTTATGGAGGAGCGAATTTCCTAGCCAACAAGAAAATAACGTTTCAATGAAATAATATTCATATATTGAAAGAGGCTGTCTAACAAGTCCTATTTTAACGATTTTACCCCTGCCAGGATATGCTTTGGCAGGGGTGACTTCTAATTATTGAGACCTGTTAGACAGTCTCTTTTTCTTTATTATATAAACTTTATATAGTAAACTTAATGTGGTAAATTCCACGCAATAGCAAGCTTTAATTCAGAAAGCGTTTGGTAAGTCCATCGTACTCGTCAATCCGGCGATCACGGAGGAACGGCCACCAACGGCGTACATTTTCCGAGCGTTCCATATCTATTTCCACTACTATATTTTCCGGATGATCGTTTCCGGCTTGTGCCAGGAATTCTCCTTGTGATCCTGCTACGAAGCTGTTTCCCCAAAACATAATGCCGTTTGTCTGTCCGGAAGGATCGGGCTCGTGTCCTACTCGGTTGACGGAGATGACAGGAAGACCATTGGCAACGGCATGGGCGCGTTGCGAGATAATCCAGGCGTTGAGTTGGCGGGCTTTTTCATCGTCTGTGTCACTGCTTTCCCAGCCGATGGCGGTAGGATAAATTAAAAGTTCCGCACCTTTCAGTGCCATCAGGCGGGCAGCTTCCGGATACCATTGATCCCAGCATACCAGTACTCCCAACTTTCCTAAAGAGGTTTGAATAGGTTCAAAACCGATGTCTCCGGGAGTGAAATAGAATTTCTCGTAGTAAGCCGGATCATCGGGAATGTGCATTTTCCGGTATTTTCCTGCAATGCTTCCGTCGCGGTCGAACACAACGGCGGTGTTGTGATATAGTCCGGGAGCACGTTTCTCAAAAAGAGAGGTGACAAGGACTACTCTATTGGCGGCCGCCAACTCAGAATAAAAGCCTGTAGATGGTCCGGGAATAGGTTCAGCCAGATCAAACAGGTTGGTGTTTTCTGTTTGGCAGAAATAAAGTGAATTGTGTAGCTCTTGAAGCACAATCAGCTGCGCACCGTGAGCAGCGCAAGCCTCTATACTCTTTGCGAGGTTCATCAGGTTGACCCGAATATCTGCGGTATTGGATTGTTGGATGATTCCGACTTTTATCTTTCTCATGATAAATAATTACTTGATTGATTCATTCGTTCATTCATTTTATAACTCCCAATGGGTATTGCATGGTGACACAATGCAGGGAACCGTGTTGCTTAATCAGGGCACGGCAGTCTATTCCGATTATCTGATGGTCCGGAAATGCTTGTTGTAACACTTCTCTTGCTTTTTGGTCATTCGCCGGTTGATGGTAGGTAGGGTAGAGAATAACTTCATTCATTATCAGGAAGTTGGCATAAGTCGCGGGCAGGCGTTCGCCGTCTTCTTCTATCTTGTCCGCCATCGGTAAGGCTAACAGGCGATAGGGCTCTCCTGCTAAGGTGCGGAATGTTTTCAGTTGTTCCTCCATTGCGAGTAATGCTTCGTAGTGTTCGTCTCCTTTGTCATCGCATTTCACGTAAGCGATGGTGTCGGTAGAACAGAAACGTGCCAAAGTGTCGATGTGGCTGTCGGTGTCGTCACCGGCAAGATAACCGTGGTCTAACCAAAGGACCTTTTGCAGGTGGAAGGTCGATTTCAGGTATTCTTCTATCTCTACCTGGTTCAGTCGCCCGTTCCGTTGGGGAGAAAGCAGGCATTCGGAGGTAGTGAGCAGTGTACCCATCCCGTCGCTTTCGATGGAGCCTCCTTCGAGAACGAAGTCGAGGTGGTCGACATACCGGCCTTTCAAGGCTCCAGCTTCCACCGCTTGTTTGGTGATTTGATTATCCAGCTTGGAAGCAAATTTCAATCCCCAGCCGTTGAATGTAAAGTCGAGCAGGGAAGGGGTGCCGGTGTCTATCATGGTGATAGCTCCGTGGTCGCGTGCCCATGTGTCATTAGTGACACATTCCAGAAAGCGGACGTTGTTCATGTTGACGGTAGCAGCTATCTGCTTTTTCACTTCTTCCGGTTCGGGGGTGACAATCAATAGTAACTCTCGCTTCGCTATTTCCCTGGCTATGTTTATAAAACATTCTTGCACTTCTGCCAGCATGTATGCCCAGTCTGTACCGGCGTGTGGCCATGTCAACTGTATACCACTCTGTATATGCCATTCGGCGGGTAAATGAGGTGCTCTCGTCTCTACCTGCACGGTCATGTTTTTGCCGAAACTCAACTGCAAATCTTTCTCCGAGCCACTTGGGCTGGGAAGTCCAACCATGATTCCCATTAGACTATTATCTATTTAGTTATTTATAAAATCTGTTTATTGTCTGCGTCAGCCTTCAGTGTGTCTGTTACGCATCATTATGCATTTGTTTCCAATTTGGGTTTCCGGTCAAAGAACGGATTCTTGGAGGATGCACTTACGGGGATGGCCATTACCATTTTGCAGTCTTCCAGCAAGTTCAGGCGTTGTGCTGCCAATCCGGCGGAGAACATGACGCGTGTGTCTACTCGTAAATCGGCTGCCGTAGCGCATGCGGAACCTATGGCAATACCTACATCTATGCTGTTCAATGCGCAGGGAACTCCATCAGTACGTCCGGTGCAGGTAGTAAATCCGCAATGCCCGCAATTCAAGCCCTGCGCCTGCTCGCGCGTTCCTATCAATACAACACATTCAGCACTTAGGATGTTGTCGGCATCACGGAGGAAGAATTTCATTCCGTGTTCTTCTACCATAGCTATCATAGTGTCCGATAGTTGTTTGATCTCTTCACCTGTGATTAGGGCCACTTCGATAATATCGATACCTTTTCCTTTCGGAGCAGTACGCGTAGCTGTCATCATCTGGCGGGCTACTTGCAATACATGCTCATGACGGGCATCTCTTTCGTTCAGTATCATAACTTTCTTGAATTAATTAGTGAGGCAAAGATAAATGAAAATTGGTAAAATGGAGCGAAATGATGAAAGAAATAGGAACTAGGATTTGTTTACTTAGTGATCATTTCATTTATGCACTGATGCAGCGGTGGTTACAATAAGCGGTAAAAGGCGTTACATACCAATGTAGTCGGTCGGCTGATTAAAAGGCTGGCAGGAATTTTGCATTAATCTGAAAAATTGGAGAAGAGTTTGAACATTTGAGTAATCTGCTTCAAGGTAGCCTATCCCCCAAATAGTTTGTTTCCATGCGGTAAGGCACCAAATAATATGTATATGAATTGGTTCGATCCGGTACTGAAGCAATCCGAATCATGTACTTGAGTTGCCCAAGTCTCCTGCATTATTTCATTGAGTGTAGTACTTGTTACAGGCAATTCTCCTACTAATTACAGTCAAATCTCCCACTAACTATTAAAAAGAAAAACCGCCTTCAGCCTTCAGTTCTCCACCAAAGTCCCTGTTCATCGGCGTTTGGGGCTGAAAGCACTCCTGAAAGCGAATGTGTATAACTCCGGCTCCTTCTATACTTACTTCCAACAGAGGCTCTATTATAGCAAAACAAAGCCTGCATTTCATGGTAACAGAGCCTCTGTTATAACCAAACAGAGCCTACATTTCACCTCACAATAGATAGTTCTACCGGTAAGTCTGAAAAAAAACTGAAAGCGCTGAAAGCAGATTATAGTATGAAAATTCAATAAGATATATGATTGGGTCTATATTAATGCCGGAATTAAATTGTTTAGGACTATGTATGGAGTGGCGGACAATCAGGCATTTGTTGGACAACGTGCCTCACAAAGATGAGGAACAACTAAAAAGTCAAATGCTTGGCTATTTCGGACGCGGGATGTATTACCGCTTTTACCGTAAAGAGAGATATTGGTCTCTTGGACAACAGGAATATATTCGTAGAATTTTCCGTCAGAAAGGAATAACGGAGAAACCTGCATTCGATTCCTACACAGAAGAATATATATGGTAATTATCTGCCATCTGCAACAAACTCGTTGTATCTAATTGAAATATAATGGTTTATAATGTTGCAGATACCTGTTGCAGATATGTTGTAGATCAAGTATCTGCAACACATCTGTTTTAGCTTATGGGAATCTGACATGATAAACAAATACCACTCCTTACCTGGCTCAATCTGATCAACCCCGTCGATATTGATCAATGCAAAACGGTTCAAATAAATATACCGACTGATTTCCCTGTTCCACAATGGAATGCCTTCGGCTTGTGCATCCAGTGTGATGGTGTTCAATACCCACTTGTCGATAGGATTGAAAGTGATTTGTTCCCTAACGTAAATCGCATGAAGGAAATTTGTGTACTATTACCCCTTCTTGCTGTTCGTATTTAACAATGTCAATTATAGCCATATTCTTAATCTTTCAAATTGGCAAAAGGACGTTTCCCTTCATGTCCTTTCTTGAATTCTTGAATCATTTTTTTTTCCACTTCCCTTGGGTCTTCCTCGGACAGCGTTTTCCAACAAACAATTAAGGAATAGGCATCTGCTAATTGCCAAATATAGCGTCCTCCTTGGTGTCCGATAGGTTTTCCCTGACCAAATTTGATATATTGTTCAATACGGGATTTTAGTGTGGCACGATTATTTTCTCCTCCTGCTTTTCCAATATACAGGATGGAAGAATTATCTACCCATTTCTTCTCTAATTCTGCAATCGCAATATTAGGGTCTTTTTTCTTAAAGAAACCTCCAGTCCCTTTCGGCACAAAATGAGGTTTTTCCATGTTTTCTCTCAGTACAACGTAAACTCCTTTTTGAGAAGGAATCGAGGTACTGTCTTTTACCAATTCTTGAAAAGTCATGAAACCGCTGAAACCTTTGGCACGTAATTCATCTTGCATAAATATTATGATTTAAAAAGTTGGTTATAAGACTCCACCATTATAACCGAATTATAAAAAAGAAAGTGTGGAGTCCATCTGCTTATCTATCGGGAGGCTCTGGTAAACCTAAGGAACAAATAAACAATACCCCACACTTGTATAGATATGCACATAACAGTGCATAATGGAATACAAGTGACGAGTGTTATTGTTATCCCTGTTCCTTTTGAAATTTACCAGATTTCCCGAATAAGGATAAAAGCAAAACACTTTCATCTATTAATTATATGTAAAATTGCACAACTACTTGTGACAACGTTGCAAATATAGACAATATTTTGCAATATAACACTTCGAGGGCATTGTTTTTAGCGTATTAATTGTCCGCTAATAATTAATCTCATTTTCTATCAGTTCATCATCGCATTCATCTATTTGTAGATCGAAAACTTCCGGCGGAAAAGTCATCTCGTCTTCTGGATCGGCAAGCATCTCGTCCAAATGTTTGTTGAAATCATCTTCCGGACAATAAGAATCGGGGGACTTTTCTTCCGTTTCCGGAAAAAGTTCATACCCGTTGGTCGGTGAAGAAGAGGTGTATGAACAATTGTCGGGATCGGAATGAATGGACGAAGCATTCCTGTCAAGACTTCTTGTTAATTCTTTCTGTGCCAATTGGTCTTGATAGACGAAATAACTATAGACAGCAACAAGGGCTGAGATACCTCCAACTTTTAAAATCTTTCTTATTTGCATGTTTTTTAAGGAATTGAAGTTCTATTTTATGTATTTCTCCGCAGTGCTTCCTCATAAACTTTCCGTATTCGTTCCCGAAGATGTAACGGCTCGATTACTGTAAGTGAACTGCTACGCGAGAGCAATGCCATAACAAAATCATTAGTAATACGAAGGCGTAATCTGATTCGGAATTCCGTCTCATTATCCACAATGATTTCTTGCGAATGATGCAGAGGAATCGATTTCAAAAAACTGCCATCCAATGCACTATAGCTTAGTTCAATATTTTCTACTGGAATATCTGCCTGATTCCAGATGCCGTAGCTGTCTTTAAATAAGTTTCTGGCATCAATATTCATATTCCTTTTGAAGGTTTCCTCATAAAGGATTTTGAGATTGCGAATACAGTCTATATTGAACGTTTTTAATATTTCGTTGTCATAGGCGAGGAGATACCATCTTTGCTGGTCTTCTTTCAGATAATAAGGTAAGACTTTTTTCTCGCGTACTTTGTCTCCCTCACGTACATAAATGTAACTGAATTCTACCGGGTGAAAGAATTTAATGGCTTTTATCAATGTCGGAAGACATTCACAGTCGTTGGGACGATGATGTTCGGCAAGAACATAGGTGTGTAGATTGGAAGTATTGTCCAAAGCATTCAATAGATCGAAGTTTAGCAGAAGCCGTTCGTACTGCTCCTTTTTCAAATCATCTTCCTCATTGATGTAATAACCGTTTTGTTTCTTATCAAAACAGATGCTGATACCAAATAGATCTTCTATATCTTTGAAGTCTCGCTGCAAAGTTCTTATGTCTACAGGTGTTCCGTCTCGTTCTTCCATGCGATGTGTCACGTAGTTCTCCAATTCTCTACGCGGCACATACCGTTTTGGTCCTTTCAATTTATTGATAATGACCAGCATTCGTTGCATTCCTTCCCGTTTCTTGCCCATATAGGTATGAATTTTAATTATCAAGAGCAAAGATAATGTCACGTGACGACAAAACATGTCGTCCTAAGAAAATTTTAAAAGAAAACAAAGGGATTTTGATACGTATGCCCTTGTTTTTTTATACTTTTGGTGAAATTTTCAAAAAGTACGGTTAAATGCTACATGTTGAGAACATTTGTATTGCTTTTGGGACGGAAGTTCTTGTCTCTGGTTTTAATATGAAATTGGAGAGGGGAGAAACTGCTTGTATTGTGGGACAATCTGGTTGTGGAAAGACTTCGTTACTGAACGCGATAATGGGTTTTGTTCCGTTGAAAGAAGGGATAATCAGGGTCGGAGGAATGGTGCTGGATAAATCGACTATTGATGCAGTCAGACGGCAGATTGCATGGATTCCTCAGGAACTGGCATTGCCGTTCGAATGGGTGAAAGAAATGGTTGCCCTGCCGTTCGAGTTGAAAGTGAACCGTTCGGTCCCTTTTTCGGAAGAAAGGCTTTTCACTTGCTTTGACGAATTGGGACTGGAACATGATTTGTATACAAAAAGAGTGAATGAGGTGTCGGGCGGACAACGGCAACGCATCATGCTTGCAGTGGCTGCGATGCTTGATAAACCTCTCATTATCATAGATGAACCGACTTCTGCTTTGGATTCCGAATCGACCGATAAGGTACTTTCTTTTTTCCGGCGACAGGCGGAAAAAGGAGCGGCTGTACTTGCAGTGTCTCACGACAAGGACTTTGCATCGGGATGTCATTTTTTAATAGAGCTGTAACGGTTTAATAAAATCCTAACGCGAATAAAATTGATAAGAATATACTGTGGGAACGATTGATATATCATATTATAATCTTTTTATAGGCTTGCTTTTGCTTACTATTCCGTTCTTCTATCTTTGGAAGTTTAAAACGGGACTACTGAAACCTGCCTTGATTGGTACATTGCGGATGATTATCCAACTATTCTTTATCGGGATGTATCTGAAATATCTTTTTTTATGGAACAATCCCTGGATCAACTTCCTTTGGGTGGTAATTATGGTATTTGTAGCTGGACAGACGGCATTGGTACGTACCCAGCTGAAACGTCGGGTCTTATTAATCCCTATTATGGTAGGATTTTTTTGTAGTGTTGTATTGGTAGGCTTATATTTTGTCGGTATTGTTCTTCAACTGGACAATATATTTAGCGCCCAATACTCTATTCCCATATTTGGCATCCTGATGGGCAATATGCTTTCGAGCAATGTGATAGCGTTGAATACTTATTATAGCGGATTGAAACGCGAACAACAGTTGTACCATTATTTATTGGGAAACGGAGCAACAAGGCAGGAAGCGCAGGCTCCATTTATCCGGCAGGCCATTATTAAATCTTTCAGTCCGCTAATTGCGAACATTTCCGTGATGGGATTGGTTGCTCTTCCAGGCACAATGATTGGACAAATTCTGGGAGGAAGCAGCCCGAACGTTGCCATCAAGTACCAGATGATGATTATGGTAATTACTTTTACAGCATCTATGCTGTCGCTGATGATAACTATTTCATTGGCTTCACGCCGATCTTTTGACGCATACGGGAAATTATTAGAGATAACCAAAGAACCCGGGAAATGACAGTCATCGACCAAATATTCCGTAAAGTAGCAGAAATATCTATTCCGCATTTTTTTATAACTGTGGAGTTTTCGGCATCCGGCAATGATATGCCGGAACATATCGAAGCATTTCTGTGGGAAAAGTATGAAGCGATTCTTCGTGGAGTCAGCGGACGTAAATTTATCTATAAGAAAGGGGAGTGGCGGCTTATTTTTACTTTCTTTCCTACGGATAGGGTGGTAGACGAACGGTATGCACTGAAAAACAAGGTACAAATGAAAAGCAAAAGATAACCGGTTATTAGTGCGTTTATTATTTGCCTTTCAACATTCCCCATAAGCAGCGAAGCTGCACGAATTGTTCTCCGGGCTGCACATACTCCCCTTTAAACATTTTTTCCGTCACTTGAAATTTGGAAAGATGATGGCGTATATACTTCTCAACATCAGGTGATTGTTTTTTAGCGAATGACAGCAAATCAACCTTTCCGTTTTCGCGAATGAGCACTTTAGCTTTGATTGTGCGAAAGCCGTACTCTTTGCAGTGTTTGGTTTCTACTTTATCAATCCAGAAGATGGCAGTGGCCTTGACCGTATCTACCGCACAATCCTCTATGTCGTCAATTTTTGCAGTTTCAGCTATAACGGCTTCGGTGTTATCACTCTTTTTGAGTTGGCAAGAGAATATCACAACTAATAGGAACAGTAGGAACAGATTTGTTTTCATGGTATTTATTATTTATATGGGATAAAAGTACAGAATTTAAATAAATAACGGATACTTTAGACCGAGTTTTATCATTTGTTTTTATTTCGAAACGTAGTAATGGAATAACGATAAATTCTCTAAAAAATGACCATTTAGTATGATTATTCCTTTTTTATTTATTATATTTGCAACTCAATTTTCTACCAATAATGAAAATTAAGGAAATAGTAAGCGCCCTTGAACGATTCGCACCTCTGCCATTGCAAGACGGCATTGATAATGCCGGCCTGCAAATCGGATTGACAGAAGTGGAAGCAACAGGGGCTTTGTTGTGTCTTGACGTTACCGAAGCTGTGTTGGATGAAGCTATCGCGTTGGGGTATAATCTTATTATATCGCATCATCCGCTTATTTTTAAAGGTTATAAATCTATCACGGGTAAAGATTATGTGGAACGCTGCATACTGAAAGCAATAAAAAATGATATTGTGATCTATTCTGCACATACTAATCTCGATAATGCACAGGGGGGAGTCAATTACAAGATAGCAGAGAAAATAGGCTTGAAGAATTTGAAAGTGCTCGAACCGAAAGAAAACAGTCTGATTAAACTGGTGACTTTCGTTCCTGATGCACAAGCCGATAGTGTGCGTGAAGCACTGTTTGTAGCCGGGTGTGGAAACATAGGTAACTATGATTCATGCAGTTACAATCTGAGAGGAGAGGGGACTTTCCGGGCAAAAGAGGGAACGCATCCTTTCTGTGGAACAATCGGTGAATTGCATCATGAAAATGAAGTAAGGATTGAAACCATTCTTCCTATATATAAGAAAGCGGAAGCTGTGAAGGCTTTATTGGCTGCCCATCCTTATGAGGAACCGGCATTCGACATCTATCCGTTATTGAACGACTGGGCGCAGGCGGGTTCGGGAATTGTCGGTGAATTGGATGAGCCAGCGGCAGAACCCGAATTTTTGAAACGTATCAAGAAGATATTCGAAGTGAGATGTCTACGTCACAACAAGTTGAAGGGAAGAGAGATACGGAAAGTGGCATTGTGTGGTGGTGCAGGTGCATTTTTGCTTCCACAGGCAATCCGGTCGGGAGCGGATGTTTTTATTACCGGTGAAATTAAATATCATGATTATTTCGGTCACGAAGAAGATATTCTGATGGCGGAGATTGGTCATTATGAAAGCGAACAATATACAAAAGAAATTTTTTATTCCATAATTCGGGATTTATTTCCTAATTTTGCACTCCAATTGAGTAAGATAAATACGAATCCCATAAAATATTTATAAGTAAAATGGCTAGAGAAGCAAAAAAAGATCCGAATGAATTGACGGTAGAACAGAAACTGAAGACACTGTTCCAACTGCAAACGATGTTGTCTAAGATTGATGAAATCAAGACATTGAGAGGTGAACTTCCGTTGGAGGTACAAGACCTTGAAGATGAAATTGCCGGGTTGAGTACCCGTATCGACAAGATCAAAGCAGAAGTGGATGAACTGAAATCCGCTATTGCCGGCAAGAGAGTAGAAATCGAAACAGCCAAGGCTTCAGTAGAAAAATATAAATCACAACAAGATAATGTTCGCAACAACCGTGAATATGACTTCTTGACGAAGGAAATCGAATTCCAGACATTGGAAATCGAACTTTGTGAAAAGAGAATCAAGGAATATTCTGCTAATAAAGAAGAAAAAGAGGCTGAAGTGACAAAGAACGATCAGATTCTTAACGAGAGAAAGAAAGACTTGGAGCAGAAAAAGAGCGAACTGGATGAAATTATCTCGGAAACCAAGCAGGAAGAAGAGAAACTGAGAGATAAGGCTAAAGACTTGGAAACGAAGATTGAACCACGTCTGTTGCAGTCTTTCAAACGTATTCGTAAGAATTCTCGCAACGGATTGGGTATTGTGTATGTGCAACGTGACGCATGTGGTGGTTGTTTTAACAAAATTCCGCCCCAAAGACAACTGGATATCCGTTCTCGTAAGAAAGTGATCGTTTGTGAATATTGCGGACGTATTATGATTGACCCGGAATTAGCTGGTGTACAAATCGATCATAAGGTAGAAGAAGCTCCGGCAACTACTACCAAAAGAGCTATCAGAAGAAAAACTGCTGAATAAGGAAAGTAACTAAATAGTAAGTATTTGATTATATGGTAGAGACTGTCTAACAGGTATCGGTAATTAGAAGTCACCCCTGCCAAAGCTATTCTGGCAGGGGTAAAATCGTTAAAATAGGACTTGTTAGACAGCCTCTTTTGTTTTAACAAGTTCTCGCATAATAGGGAATCGATCAACAAACTGACCCTTTAATGTTATTCTTATTTTTGAAACTGTCACAAATGGATTTTAATAATTCCAGTGGGATAAATAAACGGATCTTGTAACAATGGATTTTGAATATTAGAGTTTATAATGATTGGTAGTCTGGAATGTCTTTCAGAAAAATATAACTCTGATTTTTATAATCCATCCGGCAGCAATAATGGTTCATTCCGTTGCTGACAATCAGATAATCTACTTTCAATACCATATTATATCGGGTGATCTGATCGAAAACAGCCTGTGTGATTTCGATATGTGGTGCTTTATATTCCACAATCATCCGAGCTGACAAATCCCTCCGATAAAGTACGGTGTCGCATCGTTTGGTAGTACCGTTCAACTTTACCATTACTTCATTGGCCAGAAGGCCGGTCGGATATCCTTTGTGTGCAATAAGAAAGTGAACAAAGTGTTGCCGTACCCATTCTTCAGGGGTAAGAGCGACATATCGTTTGCGAATTACATCGAAAATTACATTTTTTCCGTTTCGTACGTTTATTTTAGCGTCGAATGCTGGTAGGTTTAACGATAACATTTATTATTTTTGTAAGTTAAATAATAGTTCCCATTATTGGGAGTACAAATTTAATAGATAATTATGAAAACAAAAGAAGAAATCGTAGCTAATTGGCTGCCCCGTTACACAAAACGTAATCTGGAGGATTTTGGAAAATATATTCTGTTGACTAACTTCAACAAGTACGTCGAAATTTTCGCAAATCAGTTTAATGTTCCCATCTTAGGAAGGGATGCGAATATGATTTCTGCTTCTGCCAAAGGCATCACTATGATTAACTTTGGTATGGGAAGCCCTAACGCTGCTATCATCATGGACTTGCTGGGCGCTATTCAACCCAAAGCCTGTCTGTTTTTGGGAAAATGTGGTGGCATCGACAAGAAAAACCAGCTTGGCGACTTGATCCTTCCCATTGCAGCTATCCGTGGAGAGGGAACTTCCAACGATTATTTCCCTCCTGAAGTTCCTGCATTACCTGCATTTATGTTGCAGCGTGCCGTTTCTTCATCCATCCGTGACAAAGGCCGTGACTATTGGACCGGTACTGTATATACCACTAACCGTCGTATCTGGGAACATGATGATGCATTCAAAGAATATTTGAAAAAGACTCGGGCTATGGCAGTTGATATGGAAACCGCAACATTATTCAGTTGTGGCTTTGCCAATCATATTCCTACCGGTGCATTATTATTGGTGTCCGATCAGCCAATGACTCCCGATGGAGTAAAAACAGATAGAAGTGATAATTTGGTTACCAGAAATTATGTAGAAGAGCATGTTGAAATAGGTATTGCGTCTTTGCGTATGATTATTGATGAAAAGAAAACTGTTAAACACTTGAAATTCGACTGGTAATCTGGTCTTTCTTAATTATATATGGCAAAACAAGAACTGACCTGTGATGACATTCTCAAAGAATTGAGAGCCAAACAGTATCGTCCTATCTATTATCTGATGGGAGAAGAGTCGTATTATATCGACTTGATCGCAGATTACATAACGGATAATGTGTTGAGCGAAACGGAAAAAGAATTCAACCTGACTGTTGTATATGGAGCTGATGTGGACGTGGCAACGATAATAAATGCCGCAAAGCGTTATCCTATGATGTCGGAACACCAAGTAGTAGTAGTTAAGGAAGCGCAGGCGGTACGCAATATGGAAGAGTTGTCGTACTATCTTCAAAAGCCTTTGCTTTCCACCATTTTAGTGATATGCCATAAACATGGAACGTTGGATCGTAGAAAGAAACTGGCTGCCGAGGTGGACAAAGTTGGCGTGCTGTTCGAATCTAAAAAAATCAAGGATGCGCAACTTCCAGGTTTTATAGCTTCGTATATGAAACGGAAAGGAGTTGATATGGAGCCCAAGGCAACTGCTATACTTGCTGATTTTGTAGGTTCAGATTTGAGTCGCTTGACCGGAGAACTTGAAAAGTTAATTATCACTTTACCTGTCGGAGAAAAACGCGTAACTTCTGAACAGATAGAAAAAAACATAGGTATAAGCAAAGACTATAATAACTTTGAATTGCGAAGCGCTTTAGTGGAAAAGGATATATTGAAAGCAAATAAGATAATAAAATATTTTGAGGAAAATCCGAAAACTAATCCGATCCAAATGACTTTATCTTTATTATTCAGTTTTTATTCCAACCTAATGCTGGCTTATTATGCACCTGATAAATCAGAGCAAGGGATTGCAAATATGCTAGGACTAAAAACTACTTGGCAGGCTCGGGATTATATGGCAGCAATGCGAAAATATAGCGGAGTAAAGACCATGCAGATTGTTGGAGAAATACGATATGCTGATGCAAAATCTAAAGGAGTCCAAAATAGTTCTATGACAGATGGAGATATTCTTCGTGAATTAGTGTTCAAAATTTTGCATTAAGTAG
The DNA here is from genome assembly GCF_041227145.1 of Bacteroides sp. AN502(2024). Taxonomy (NCBI): domain Bacteria; kingdom Pseudomonadati; phylum Bacteroidota; class Bacteroidia; order Bacteroidales; family Bacteroidaceae; genus Bacteroides; species Bacteroides sp. AN502(2024). The sequence continues at coordinate 91,173 of NZ_JBGFSP010000009.1, forward strand.
GAGTATGAATTACTCATATAATCAGACATATACTTTTACCATAGATAGAAACGGGAAGTATATGTCTTTTTTTTGTATTTCCGCAATTACTTCCATTATAAAAAGACTTTCATAATACCAGTAATTATTTTACAAATTGATTTACTCCTTTTGTAATTTTATAGAGTTATCCATTTAACTAACTACACAAAATATATTTTTAAGAATATTGTATTGATCTACTCTTCAGGGGAGTTTTTTCTTTTAAATAGGAGCTTTGATTTTTAAACAAGAAAAGTTTACTTATTCTTGAGTTTTATCGAAAAAGCATTTTGAATTTTAAAGGTATCGTTTTATAGTGAGAATGGAGATTTTTTCTTTTCTCTAAAATCATCCATTAGTGTCATTTTGATAATCCAGAGTATATTTGATTACTATAAGCCTATTTTTTCGTAAGCATTCGGTAAACCACGTATTTTCGTCTCCACCTTCCATCATTAACTTTACGTCCAAAAAGCCAAGTTATGATGACACGAGAAGAAGTAGTAGAAATAATGAACTACTGCAAAGAGCACAAAGTGACTTATAAGTCAAGATTAGAGGAACTCAATATCCCTGTATGGCGGTTTTATGACAGCAAATCCCGTTATGCCGCCGAGCAATCATCTGGTAAAACGGCTCAAGGTGAGTTTATCGAGCTTCCGCATAGCGGATCTTTTGTTCCGGTTCCTTCATTTGCCGGTACAACCGGACGGAAACAGAAAAGTACACCGACCACGCCAAGCGGATTGAAAGAGATAGAAATACGTACACCGGCCGGTAGTGCCATACGCATTTGTGGTGAGCTAAATGAAAAGGAACTGTTTTCAATCATCCGGTCCTGCAGCCATGTTCAGCCTTAATGACAGTATGCGCTATCTGTTGTATAACCGCCCGACTGATATGCGCAAAAGCTTCCATACCCTCAGCGGTATCATCACCGACGCCATGGGTCAGGACCCCTGTAACGGCAACGTGTATATCTTCATAAACCGTGCCCGTGACCGTATAAAACTCCTGCATTGGGAGCCTGGCGGCATGGTGTTATATTCCAAACTTCTGGAAGCCGGTACCTTAGGTAAACCTGATTCTGCCAACGACAATGAGGTCTGTACAAATATAGAATGGCGGGAACTTGTCATGATAGTGGAGGGTATCATGGAAGCCCGTGACTCCCGTCGCACGAGACTTGAAAACCTGCAGAAACTTCGAAAATAGTATCGGATTTTTTACTCTGTTTGCTTTTGTATGTCATTGGATTTTAGTATATTTACATTGTGAAAAAATGAGATGCAGATGCTTACGGAGGAACAGGAAAAAGCCTTATTGGAAGAATTAGAGCAGCTCCGTCAGGATAAAGCGGCGCTTATCAGCAGGGTTTCCTCACTGGAACAGTCGCTGTACTGGCTTCGGAAAAAAGTCTTTGGCCGGATGAGCGAGAAGAATCTTCCGCTTGATCCCAACCAACTGTTCCTGTTCTCAAAAGCTGAAATGTCCTCCATGGAAATATCCCGGATGGAGGAGGAAGTCCGCAAAAGCGATGAAGAAATCACCAGAACCATAAAAGTCAAGGAGAAGCCGGCCCGCAAGCCCTTGGATACATCTTCTCTTGCGGTAGAGGTTGTTGATCTTTACCCCGAAGGGACAACAGACGAGGAAGGCAGGCTTAAGGATGATTTCATTGAAATCGGAAAGGAAGAGAGTTCACGCCTGGAACGTGTTCCGGCAAAATTGTATATCCTGAAGACTGTCCGTCACAAAGTGATAAGTAAGTCCGATATGGAGAAATACCCCGAGGAAAGACAGATCCTGATTCACCCTCTACCTCTTGTTCCGGTCAGTAAATGTATGGCAGGCGCCTCGGTCCTGACAGACATTATCATCGGCAAGTTCATGTATCATCTCCCGTTCTATCGTCTGATACAGCAGTATCGCGAATCAGGAATCAGCATAAGCGAATCTACCATGTGCGGATGGTATGAAATGGCGGTGGAGAAACTCAGGTTGCTGTACAACCTGCTCAAACAGAAGATACTCTCCAGTGAGTATATACAAGTGGACGAGAGTGTCATTCCTGTGCTGGACAATGAGAAACATAAGGCGAAAAAGGGGTATGAGTGGTGCGTACGCGACGGCATCACGGGGGACGTCATGTTCCATTATGACCGTGGCAGCCGTTCGGGGACTGTAGCCCGTGAACTGCTGGGATGTTACCATGGCATTGTGCAATGTGACGGCTATGCAGCTTACGAACAGTTTGAGCAGGTGAAAGGAATCACTATGGTCGGCTGTTGGGCACATGTCAGAAGGAAGTACGTGGATGCCCTGGAAGAGAACAGGACCCTGGCCACACAGGCAATACACTACATCGGCAAGTTGTACAAGATAGAATCTGAAGCCAATGATGCAGGGCTCACAGCTGAAGAGCGTAAGGAAAAACGTATCAGTGAGGCCTATCCGCTGATACTTGAATTTGAAAAGTGGCTGCAGGACACCTATCTTAGAGTGCTTCCTAAAAGCCGTATGGGTAAAGCCATCGAATATACGTACACGCTCCTTCCAAGACTTTCCAGATACGTAAACGACGGAAGAATCGAAATTGATGACAACCGTATAGAAAATGCCATAAGACCTTTGGCTTTGGGAAGAAAGAACTATCTGTTCTGCGGAAACGATGCATCAGCATACAGGGCTGCCATCGTATACTCACTGATTTCAACCTGCAAATCAGCAGAAGTAGACCCCAGAATCTGGATGGAAGATGTCCTGAGCAAAATTCCATATTATGAAAGGGATGAGAAGAATATGGAAGAACTTCTACCACGTAATTGGGTAAAATCCAATCAAACTTGTTCCGAATAGATACTATTAGTTCCGAATCGACTACGAATAGCACCGATTCGGAACTAATTTCACAAAAATTGCAACGTGGTTTACCGAATGCTTACATTTTTTCTAGTTTAATAGAAAAAGAGAATCTGAATTATAGAAGTAAATCTCTGTATTTCATTTGTTTATGCTGAAAAAGAGCCTCCTGGAATCGAAAAAAAATAAATAAGTGGAGATCGGTATAGAAATATTGCAAGGATTTTCTTTTTAGAGGAGATTGTAAAGGATGATTAGAAAAAAATAGCAATATACATTGGTGAAGTATGAGTTGATCTCTTCCTTTTATTGCTTTTGCAACTATCAATATTTACCTTTGTGCATTTATGTAGTTACAAATGTATCGTGTACGCGTGTGAAGTAATTTCAGATGTAATCAGTAGATGGTATTCACAATAGTATATTCAGATGTTTACAAAAATAATATCAAATATACAAAGGTAGTTATTTAGGCATTAACAAATACTTTTATCTGTATTATTTTATTATAAATCAATATTATATGATTCATTATCTCAATTTATACTATAGATGTTTTCTCTGTGTGGTATGTATATTTGTGAACATTCCTGTATAATCTGCGTTTTATTATTAAATATATTTCTGTATATCTGTGCTTTATATTATTTAATTAAATTGAAACTATATATCCGTAATAATTCATTTTTATCCTATATATAAGCGTAATATACGATTCGTATAAAGTGAAATTACTCTTGTGATATTTCATTTTTATATTTGTAATTTGCTTTTGTGAATTCAAATAATTACCTTTGTACATTCGATAAGGTAGTGCATATTTTTGTGAAATAGATACATAATACATACAATTGTAATAAAAAGAAGGTAGTATGGAAATAAAGGACAGAATAAGAATGATAATGGAAAGAGAAAAAGTTCCTCCTAGAGTTTTTGCTGAAACAATTGGAGTGCAACAATCTACTCTCTCTCACATTTTGAACGATCGGAATAAACCCAGTTTAGAGGTCGTCATGAAGGTGCATCAAAAGTATGACTATATAAACCTTGAATGGTTACTTTATGGTAAGGGTGAAATGATGGTATCGGAAGAAGGAACTTCCTTTTCTTCCTCTAACCAGAATTATCTACCTTCTTTATTCGACGAGAATCCTGTAAATCCGTCCAAAGAGCCGACTCTTCTGGAAAATCGCAAGGAAATGCCATTAAGAAATACCCAAAATGCCCATCAAGAGATTGTAAATCAGGATATTAGGTATATAGAAAAGCCTGCTAGAAAAATCACAGAAATAAGAATATTTTTCGATGATAACACCTATGAGACGTTTCGACCTGAAAAATAAAGAGTAAAATCGGTGGTTTGAGCAATTTCCTGTATCTTTGCACTTAGAATACGAATTTATACTTTTATATCCATACATGAAGAAATTTATTTTAGATCTGACAGTGACCGAGAATATCAGATTGCATGCAAACTATGTATTGCTAAAATTGACCTCTCAGTCATTACTGCCCGAAATGTTACCTGGACAGTTTGCCGAACTCCGTGTGGATGGTTCGCCTACTACATTCTTACGGCGTCCCATTTCTATTAATTTTGTAGATAAACAGCGAAATGAGGTCTGGTTTCTAATCCAGCTGGTTGGTGATGGAACAAGACGTTTGGCAGATGTTAGTCCCGGTGGAACAATAAATGTAGTGCTTCCGCTGGGAAATGCATATACAATACCTTTGGAGGCTTCTGATAAGCTCTTATTAGTTGGTGGAGGTGTCGGAACAGCACCTATGCTTTATTTAGGTGAGCAGTTGGTTAAAAAGGGGCATAAACCTACATTCCTGTTAGGTGCCCGCAGCGATAAAGATCTGTTGCAGTTAGAAGAGTTTGCCAAATATGGAGAGGTGTATACTACTACGGAAGATGGTAGCCATGGAGAAAAAGGATATGTTACTCAACATTCTATATTAAATAAGGTACGGTTTGAGCAGATTTATACTTGTGGCCCCAAACCGATGATGATGGCTGTGGCAAAATATGCCAAGAGCAATCAGATAGAATGTGAAGTATCTTTGGAAAATACAATGGCTTGTGGTATCGGAGCATGTTTATGCTGTGTGGAAAATACGACAGAAGGTCATTTATGTGTATGTAAAGAAGGTCCTGTTTTTAATATAAATAAACTACTATGGCAGATTTGAGTGTAAACATTGGTGAATTACGAATGAAAAACCCGGTGATGACAGCATCCGGTACATTTGGATATGGTGAAGAGTTCTCCGACTTCATTGATATAGCGCGAATAGGCGGTATTATTGTAAAAGGGACTACTCTTCACAAACGTGAAGGAAACCCTTATCCGCGTATGGCGGAGACTCCTTCCGGGATGTTAAATGCTGTGGGACTGCAAAATAAGGGTGTTGATTACTTTGTGAAGCATATATATCCCCGTATAAAAGACATCCAAACGAATATGATTGTAAACGTTTCAGGAGCTGCTATCGAAGATTATGTAAAAACAGCTGAAATCATTAATGAGCTTGACAAAATTACTGCTATAGAATTAAACATCTCTTGCCCTAATGTGAAGCAAGGTGGTATGGCTTTTGGTGTGTCAGCAAAAGGAGCTTCAGAAGTAGTAAAAGCTGTGCGTTCAGTTTACAAAAAGACACTTATCGTAAAACTCTCCCCAAACGTTACGGACATCACTGAAATAGCTCGTGCAGCAGAAGAAAGTGGTGCAGATAGTGTGTCATTAATCAATACATTGCTGGGTATGGCGATTGATGCGGAACGTAAACGCCCTATTTTATCAACTATAACAGGCGGAATGTCGGGAGCAGCCGTAAAACCGATCGCGTTACGTATGGTATGGCAGGTTGCTAAGGAGGTAAATATTCCTGTCATTGGATTGGGAGGTATTATGAACTGGAAGGATGCTGTCGAATTTATGCTTGCAGGTGCGACAGCCATCCAGATTGGTACAGCAAATTTCATAGATCCTGCTGTTACTATCAAAGTGGAAGATGGTATAAATAATTACTTAGAAAGACACGGATGTAAGTCTGTAAAGGAAATAATTGGTGCGCTTGAGGTATAATTGAAAACATACACTAGCCCTTCGCATTAAGTTTGCAAGAAAAATGCTATTTCCCTTTAAAATAAAGAAAGGATAAACAAGTAGATAATAGCAGATGAAAAAGAAGTTTGTGTTTAGAGGAATCGGCTACGTTCAGAATCTTTAGGGACATTCATTAAATATTATAAAATGAGCCAACTAATTCATACACAAATTATTGCGAATTAGTTGGCTTTTTAGTATCTTTAGGTATTCCCCCGAAAACAAGGTTTGACGGCCCAAACGGGGGAAATTCCCCAACTAAGATATGGCTAAGATAGAAAAAATTTCAGAAATCCACCCAACTTTGGGCTTTACAGAATTTGATATTCTGGAAAAATACCGCAAGAGTTTTCATGAGAGTGAGCTTGGCAGGCTTCATTCGGTCTTTCCATTTGATCGTATGGCAAAAGCCGCAGGCCTGTCTGAACAACGTTTGGGCCGCAGGAACATATTCAGTCCTTCCGCAAAGATCGCCCTTATGGTCCTGAAGGCATACACCGGATTCTCCGACAGGAAACTGTTGGAACATCTGAACGGGAACATACACTACCAGATGTTCTGTGGAATCATGATCCCCCCGTCCCTTCCCATAACCAACTTCAAGATAGTCAGTGGCATCCGTAATGAGATAGCATCCCGCCTTGACATTGATTCCTTCCAGGAGATCCTGGCTTCACACTGGAAACCTTATCTTGATAACCTTCACGTCTGCATGACCGATGCCACATGCTATGAGAGCCACATGCGTTTTCCTACGGACATGAAACTCCTTTGGGAAAGCATCGAATGGCTCTACAGGCATATATGCCGGCATTGCAGGGATCTGGGCATAAGGCGTCCGCGCAACAAATACAGGAATGTGGCGGAATCCTATCTGTCCTACTGCAAGAAAAGAAAGAGGAGAGCTTCAAGGACAAGAATGCTTAAGCGCCGTATGATCAAGCTTCTTGAAAAGCTCCTCAGTCAAAGGGATGGGCTCCATAGCGAGTACGGTGCTTTACTCCGATATACACAGGATTACCATAAGCGTCTTTCCATCATCAGAAAGGTGCTTGTACAGGAAAAGGAAATGTTTGAAGGGCGAAAAGTCAGTGACCGCATCATAAGCATCGACCGTCATTATGTACGTCCCATCGTCAGAGGCAAGGAAACCAAGTCCGTCGAGTTCGGTGCAAAGGTCAATAATATACAGATAGACGGCATATCGTTCATCGAACACCTCTCGTTCAAGGCTTTCAATGAGGGGATACGCTTGAAGGACTGTATCCGTATGCAGCAGAAGCTGATGAATGTAAGGGTAAGATGTGTGGCTGCCGATTCCATATATGCCAATAATGCCAACAGAAAGTTCTGTACTAAATATGGGATATCCACATCCTTTGTGCGCAAGGGAAGGGAGGGCAAAGATGAGCCTTTGAGGAAGCTGCTTAGAAGCGAACTCTCAAAAGAAAGGGCCACACGGCTTGAAGGAAGCTTCGGCACTCAAAAGCAACATTACTCGCTCGCAAGGATAAAGGCAAGGAACAAGAAGACGGAAATCCTGTGGATTTTCTTCGGAATACATACAGCAAATGCCATACTGATGATTGACAAGATCAGGAACAGAACGGGGAAAGCTGCATGATATGAGTTTACTGAAAGAATCAGAAGAGGTCAGAAGACTTCTTCCGGAACTTCATGTATTGTCAGATAAGAGTATATGAGAATATACAGAAAAATGACAATAATAATGGCATATGAAGTGATTATACTCTATCATCTTCATATGCCATGGTATTTGGGGGGAACATTTACTGAATATTCCTCTTTAGGCTGAAGGCAAAATAAAAACGACGGTGAGTATTACGCATATTCTCACCGTCGTTTTTATTTACAATTTGTTTTATTCCTCTAATAGGTCAGGACGAAGTTTCCTGGTGCGTTCCAGGGATTGTTGCAGTTCCCACTCTTTGATCTTTGCTTCATGCCCGGATAATAGAATATCGGGAACTTTCCAGCCTTTATAATCAGCAGGTCGTGTATATACAGGTGCTGCTAGCAAATTATCCTGAAAAGAATCGGAAAGTGCAGATTGTTCATCAGAAATGACTCCGGGGATGATGCGTATGATAGCATCTGCCATCACTGCTGCCGCCAGTTCTCCTCCTGTTAATACATAATCACCGATGCTGATTTCTTTAGTTATCAAATGTTCGCGAATACGATAATCGATGCCTTTGAAGTGTCCACAAAGAATAATGAGATTCTGTGCTAGAGAGAGTGTGTTAGCCATCGGTTGGTTGAATTGCTCTCCGTCAGGGGTCGTGAAGATAACTTCATTATAGGCACGTTCTGCCTTTAAAGCATTGATGCAGCGTTCGATAGGTTCTATTTTCATCACCATCCCGGCAAATCCTCCAAAAGGATAATCATCGACACGACGATATTTATCTTCGGTATAATCACGTAAATTGTGAATGTGTATTTCTGCAAGTCCTTTATCTTGAGCTCGTTTCATAATAGAACAATCGAAGAAACCTTCAATCATTTGAGGTAAAACTGTTATAATATCAATACGCATAATCTTTTAATTTTTCGCAAAAGTACAAATATTCAAAGATAAACATGTATTTTTGCCTTAAACAATCGAAGAAATATGGATATAAAAGAAACAATAGAGGAATTGCGTGCCGAACTTCACCGGCATAATTATAATTATTATGTGTTGAATGCCCCTGAAATCTCGGATAAAGAGTTTGATGATAAGATGCGTGAACTTCAGGATCTGGAACAAGCACATCCTGAATATAAAGATGAAAATTCGCCCACTATGCGCGTGGGGAGCGACTTGAATAAGAATTTCACGCAAGTGGCCCATAAATATCCTATGCTGTCATTGGCAAATACATATTCGGAAGCGGAAGTGACGGACTTCTACGATCGTGTCCGTAAAGCGCTAAATGAGGATTTCGAAATTTGTTGTGAAATGAAGTATGACGGTACTTCTATTTCATTGACCTATGAAAATGGGAAGTTGATTCGTGCCGTTACCCGTGGAGATGGAGAAAAGGGTGATGATGTGACGGATAATGTGAAAACAATCCGTTCTATTCCGCTTGTATTGCACGGTGATAATTATCCTGCTTCTTTTGAGATACGTGGGGAAATTCTTATGCCATGGGAAGTGTTTGAAGAGTTGAACCGGGAGAAAGAGGCGCGTGAAGAACCACTTTTTGCCAATCCCAGAAATGCGGCATCTGGAACATTGAAGTTGCAGAATTCTTCTATTGTAGCTTCTCGCAAGCTGGATGCTTATTTATATTATTTATTGGGAGATAATCTACCTTGTGACGGACATTATGAAAATCTTCAGGAAGCGGCAAAATGGGGTTTTAAAATCTCTGATTTAACGCGTAAGTGCCAGACATTGGAGGAAGTCTTTGATTTTATCAACTATTGGGATGTAGAACGTAAGAATTTGCCGGTTGCCACAGATGGGATTGTCTTGAAAGTGAACAGTTTGAGGCAACAGAAGAATCTGGGTTTTACGGCTAAGTCTCCTCGATGGGCTATTGCTTATAAATTTCAGGCAGAACGTGCATTGACCCGATTGAATAAGGTGACATATCAGGTAGGAAGAACCGGAGCAATCACTCCGGTAGCTAATCTAGACCCTGTACAGCTTTCAGGAACTGTTGTAAAACGTGCGTCTTTGCATAATGCGGATATCATCGAAGGACTTGATTTGCATATCGGAGACATGGTTTATGTAGAAAAAGGTGGTGAAATTATTCCTAAGATTACGGGTGTAGATAAAGATGCACGTAGTTTTATGCTTGGGGAGAAGGTTCGATTCATTGTCAATTGTCCCGAATGTGGTAGTAAATTAGTCAGGTATGAAGGGGAAGCTGCTCATTATTGCCCCAATGAGACAGCATGTCCTCCTCAAATCAAAGGTAAAATAGAGCATTTTATTAGTCGAAAGGCTATGGATATTGATGGATTGGGACCGGAAACTGTGGATATGTTCTATCGCATGGGATTAATTAAAAATACGGCCGATTTATATAAACTTACAGCTGATGATATCAAGGGCTTAGATCGTATGGGAGAAAAATCGGCGGAGAACATTATAACAGGGATTGTACAAAGTAAAACTGTTCCTTTCGAACGTGTTATTTTTGCCTTGGGAATTCGTTTTGTCGGTGAAACTGTGGCCAAAAAGATAGCAAAATCGTTTGAGAATATAGATGATTTGCAACAGGCAGATCTTGAGAAATTGGTAAGCATTGATGAAATCGGAGAAAAAATAGCCCAAAGTATACTTGCATATTTTGCCAATGAGTCTAATCGTGAGTTAGTTAGCAAGCTAAAGGAGGCCGGACTACAGCTTTATCGCACCGAGGAAGATTTAAGCGGATACACGGATAAGTTAGCGGGACAGTCTATCGTTATCAGTGGTGTATTTGTTCACCATTCACGTGACGAATATAAAGAGCTTATCGAGAAAAACGGAGGGAAAAATGTAGGAAGCATTTCTGCGAAAACAAGTTTTATACTTGCTGGAGATAATATGGGACCTGCAAAGCTCGAAAAAGCAAAAAAACTTGGAGTAACCATATTAAGCGAAGACGAATTTCTGAAACTTATATCGTGAGATAAGAAAAATATTCGTACTTTTGCGACTAAATAAATTAGAGATTATAATTAAAACTCATGATACAGACTAAATTGAAAGGAATGGGGGTAGCACTGATTACTCCTTTCAAAGAGGATGAGAGCGTTGACTACGATGCGTTAATGCGTATGGTAGACTATCTGTTACAGAATAATGCGGATTTCTTGTGTGTGCTGGGGACTACAGCTGAAACACCAACTCTGACCGAGGAAGAAAAGAAAACTATAAAAAAGATGGTAATTGACCGCGTTAACGGAAGAATTCCTATTCTGTTGGGTGTAGGTGGTAATAACACTTGCGCTATTGTAGAAACATTGAAAAACGATGATTTTACAGGAGTTGATGCTATATTGTCTGTTGTGCCGTATTATAACAAACCTTCTCAAGAAGGTATTTATCAGCATTATAAAGCGATTGCGGAAGCTACGGAGCTTCCCATTGTGTTGTATAATGTTCCTGGACGTACGGGAGTAAATATGACTGCTGAAACTACTTTGCGGATTGCTCGTGATTTTAATAATGTAGTGGCTATTAAAGAAGCATCCGGCAATATTACTCAAATGGATGATATTATTAAAAATAAGCCGGAAAATTTCAATGTAATCTCCGGAGATGATGGTATAACCTTTCCTCTTATTACGTTGGGAGCCGTTGGTGTGATTTCGGTAATAGGTAATGCTTTTCCTCGTGAATTTAGCCGTATGACGCGCTTGGCGCTTCAAGGAGACTTTGCCAATGCATTAACCATTCACCATCGATTCACGGAATTATTCAATTTATTATTTGTTGATGGAAATCCGGCAGGGGTAAAATCAATGTTGAATGCCATGGGTATGATCGAAAATAAACTTCGGTTACCACTAGTTCCTACTCGCATTACTACATTTGAGGCAATACGTAAGGTTTTGAATGAATTGAATATTAAATGCTGATACTTCTTCAGCGAGAACTCATAATAAACATCTAAGTGTTTAAAATAAATATCCCAATGATTGAATTCAATCATTGGGATATTTATTTTAAACCTGCCTATGATTTATTTTTTGACACATGACATATTTCAACAAAGTGAAAAATAAAAATCCTCCGCATCAAATGTAGAGGATTTTGTGATCGCGACAGGATTCAAACCTGTAACCGGCTGATCCGTAGTCAGCTACTCTATTCAGTTGAGCTACGCGACCTCAAATAATATAACTTGTAATTTTAGTGACCGCGACAGGATTCAAACCTGTAACCGGCTGATCCGTAGTCAGCTACTCTATTCAGTTGAGCTACGCGGCCATTCAGTTAAATCAAAAAAAGTGATCGCGACAGGATTCAAACCTGTAACCGGCTGATCCGTAGTCAGCTACTCTATTCAGTTGAGCTACGCGACCGTTATTTTGTTTTAACGGGTGCAAAGATACGGACTTTTCCCGAATTAACAAGCTTTTCAACGACTTTTTTGTAGAAAATTATTCTATGAACCGATAATTGAATAGTTGCAAACCTATACTTAGTCCGACATTCCACTCCCTTTTCGGTGAGCTATAATGATTTACATATGCTGAGATATCTCCAAAAGGCAATTGACACACAACAGAAATTTCTCCTAAATATTCAAACTTAGAGAAAGCTTTCCCGTAATACGCTTTATTCAACGAATTTTTTTCAATTGGATAAATAGGCATAAAACCATAAAATTCTCCCCGGAAATGGAACATCTGGCTCAAACGGTAAATAGGCCGAATGCCGGCTCCGGCAAATTGATTGGCACGAAAAGCTTCATTGTAGGTCAATTTGCTATGTATTGTAGGAGAAAACTCTCCTGCTTGCATCATTGTGGCCGTATAGTTCTCGGAGAAATTTTTGGAAGCATACAATGCTTTCAAATACCATCCTAAAACCCAATGTTCACTCATATTATGATATTTCTCTTTCATATAAGATAATTGTAGCCAGGAGTGATGGTCTTTATCGTTACTGGTCGTACTTCCTTCACCTGGATAGAATCGTTCTTTCCCAACGAAAATCTGGGCAACAAGAGCTTCTCTGTATCCACGTGTAGGGTATTGCTTAGAATTAAGGGTACTTCCATTAAAACTAATTGATCCACCGAACAAATCATAGCGGCTTTTATCAAATTTATCATTTCCAAAGTCAATGACACTTTTTTGAAAATATTTATCCTCTATTTTTGCAATTCCTACCCCAAACTCTGCTCGCTTGCTCGAAAGGAAAGGTAATCCAACCTGTAATTTCAAAAAACGTTCGTCTTTCTGGTTAAAGGCTGGTTTGTTGTTTCGTGAAAAAAGCTTGTCCTTTTTAAAATAGTCGAAAGTACTGATTGAACCTATAAGGCGGTATGAAGTAGGAATGGCAGTGGCAAAGTCTATTTTTGCCATAAATTGCACGTTGTTATATACTTTTCCAAGTTGTCCGTCAAGAATAAACTCTTTGGCATAATAGTTTAAATCCTGATAGCTAAGTCCCAGATAGATCTGATTCGAATTGGAGGTAGATATATTACCTCCCAACCTTACAGCAAAATTATTTTCTAATTTGACTTTTAAATGTAGGTCATAAGTGTCATCTTCTGGGTTATAAATAGCATGTGGTATAATTTCAGAGATCATTTTATCCGATAGTAATCGAAAATAACCTTGTTTTAAATCTTCATAGGTGAATTCTTTATTATCTAATTTATGAATTTCTTTTTTAATATATGCTTGTTGTTGTGGATTAGCTCCATCAATAGTGATATTTTTAAAACGTAGTTCCGGGAAATTACTACGGTATACCATTCTTCTCAAACGTATATTGTCCAAATTCACACGTCGGTGGATACGACTTTTGATAGAATCCATCATGCTGATGGTTCGATTATATCCTATGTCATGTAATTCGTCGATACGTTGAAAATCCATTAGGTTGACATTGTCATATTTGAACGTCATTAAAATACCCATAGAGTCAGGAATGGAATAATCGGTTTTCTGCATCACCATATTCTCAATTTGACTTATGAGGTCATTTTCCTTGGGTTTTGTAGGATTGGTTGATACAACGCTTCCTATGATGACATCCGGATGGAAATCATCTCTCATTACATCTGTAGGAAAGTTATTATAGATGCCTCCATCGTAAGCTAATACATTGTCTATTTCAATAGGTTTAAACATGAAAGGGAAGCTCATGGAAGCTCTGACTGCATCTCCTAAATCACCCTCCTTCATGACTAACTGTTTTTTATTGTACACATCCGATGCAATGCAGCGGAAAGGAACGAAAAGTTTATCAAAATCTCCCTTACAAGCGGCCGTGGCACGAGCATATAGGTCAACAAACACGAGATTCATTTGAATCGGGTTGACAACGCTGGTGGGCAGGAATTGAGGTTTAAAACTCTTCAGTGAATCTTTGAATGAAAAACGAATATTGAAAAATTCGGGAGTAGGAAGATTCTTTTTGAAATGGTATACATATTTTTCTTCCACCTCTCCGGAATACCATCGTTTAAATTCTTCTGATTTGAGTAGCTCTACCATGTCATCAGGAGAATAACCCATGGCATACAAGGAACCGACAATGGCTCCCATGGAAGTACCTGCAATGTAGTCAATAGGGATGTTATTTTCTTCCAATGCGCGGATGATGCCGATGTGTGTCATACCTTTAGCGCCACCACCGCTTAATACAAGTCCAACTTTTTGGGCATGGATAGCCGGAATAATCAGCCATAAAGTAATTAACACTAAAAAAAATTTTCTCATAACCCAAATCAAACAATTGAATTTTTTGTCTATTAAGTGTTCAAATATATATAATACTTTTCAATTAATCGATATTTTGCCGATCGTTTTAAATTGAAAAAGAGCATTGCAACGTATATTTAACGTTGAATGCTCTTTCTTGAAGTATGTGTTATGTTTAAAGGGGCGATATTAAATCAACTCAATGCTACGTTTTACGAAGTTATTCAAAGCTTCACCTCTTAACATATTGTTTTGAAGTAAAGCCAGATCGATAAGCTGGCGGATAACTTTATTATTGTTTGCATAGCCGATAAAGATAGCTTCTTTCTTACTTTTCAGCTCATTCCACTTCTGGTCGAGCTCGTTTAGTTCATCTTTTTCAGCTGTTGGAATTTCTTCCTCTTTTTTACCTTTCTGTTTGTCTTTCAACTCATTACGTTGCTTGTTGACGTTATCCATTTCGGAGAGTATCGGAGCTACTTCTGCTTGACAGGTATTCTCTTCTTCATTCAATACTTGTTTTATCAACTTATGGTCTGAATTTAGGATCAGATTAAACATGTCGGGCATTTCGCCATAGAAGCTCATTCCGGCTTGAATATTAGCCATTTCTTTCATACGACGCATATATTCGCTTTGAGTAATCATGACCGGAGCTGAAAATTCTCCCAACGCCTGCGTTGTCACATTGAATTCAACCTTATCCATTTTAGGTAATTGACTCTTGAAGGCTGTTGTGATTGCATCTTGTTTGTTGGCTTCCAGAGTTTCACCTTTTTTGTCTTCTTTTACAATAAGATTGTCAACAACATCACTGTCTACACGGGTAAAACGGGACTTTTCAAACTTTTGCTCCAACATACTTACCATAGCTACATCTAACTGACCATCCATGAGCAAGACATTGTAGCCTTTGTTGGCGGCAGCTTCAATATAACTGTATTGCTCGTCCTTGTTATTTGCATACAGATAGATTAGATTTCCATCTTTGTCTGTCTGATTTTCTTTAATAAGGGACTGATATTCCTCGAATGTGTAATGTTTGTCATTTGTATCGGTGAAAAGGGCGAATTTTTGCGCTTTATCATAGAAATCCTCTTGTGTGAGCATTCCATAGTTGATAAAAATTTTCAAGTCGTTCCACTTTTCTTCAAACTGCTTACGGTCATTTTTGAATATAGACTGCAGACGGTCGGAAACTTTCTTGGTGATATAAGTTGAAATCTTCTTCACGTTCGAGTCGCTTTGCAAGTATGAACGGGAAACGTTTAACGGAATATCCGGAGAATCTATTACTCCGTGTAACAAAGTCAGGAAATCCGGCACAATGCCTTCAACAGAGTCTGTTACATATACCTGATTGCAATATAACTGAATCTTATTCTTATTTAATTCAATATTGCTCTTTACCTTCGGGAAGTAGAGGATACCAGTCAGATGGAATGGATAATCCACATTCAGGTGAATCCAAAAGAGTGGTTCATCAGACATCGGATACAGCTTGCTATAGAATGATTTGTAATCTTCATCCGAAAGTTCGCTAGGCTTGCGTGTCCATAAAGGAGTGGTTTCATTGATTATATTATCTTCAGCCGTTTCTACCTGTTTGCCATCTTTCCATTCTTTCTTTTTTCCAAATGCAATAGATACAGGAAGGAAGCTGCAATATTTCTTCAGAAGTTCGGAGATACGTGCTTCTTCGAGGAATTCTTTGCAGTCGTCATCAATATATAAGATGATATCTGATCCACGGTCGGTCTTTTCTATTTCTTCAATAGTGAATTCAGGGCTGCCATCACAAGTCCATTTTACGGCTTTTGCATCGTCTTTGTATGATTTAGTGATGATTTCCACCTTCTTTGCAACCATAAAGGCAGAGTAGAAGCCTAGTCCGAAATGTCCGATAATGGCATTTGCATCATTTTTGTATTTTTCCAGAAAGTCATTAGCTCCAGAGAAGGCTATTTGATTGATGTACTTCTCTATTTCTTCTGCAGTCAAACCAATACCGCGGTCAGAAATGGTAATAGTATCTTTGCCTAATTTAACGTGAACAGTTAAATCACCCAATTCACCTTTAAATTCGCCAATAGAAGCAAGCGTATTCAGTTTCTGAGTGGCATCTACCGCATTGGATACTAACTCGCGCAGAAAAATCTCATGGTCACTGTACAAAAACTTTTTAATGATAGGGAAAATGTTTTCTGTTGTAACCCCAATATTACCTTTTTGCATAATACGTATATTTTTTTAGTTTATCTATTGATTAATTTTAATTGATGTTTGTTCAGAGAGACACAAAAAAAATGCCAGACCCGAAGGCCTGACATTATGACATATTGAACAATTTTCTCATTCAGGAAAGAGCTCTATTCCGGAGCAATAACTTTCATCTCCAGTTCGCCTTTTTCTTTATTAAAGGTTACTTGGATAGTATCTCCCTCTTTTAAAGACGAAGAAATAATAAGTTCGGATAAACCATCCTCCAAATGGGTTTGAATTGCCCGCTTTAAAGGACGGGCGCCATATTGTGCGTCATATCCCTTGCTAGCGATGAATTCCTTCGCCTTATCTTCAATAACAAGCTTGTAACCAATAGATTCTATTCTACTGTACAGTCCTTTTAACTCAATGTCTATAATCTTTGTGATCGCTTCCAAAGAAAGTTGATCAAACGTGATAATCTCGTCTACACGATTGATAAATTCAGGTGCGAATGATTTATTTATAGATTTTTGTATTACACTTCGCGAGAATTCTTTATCATCCAGGCGACTTTGTGTCGCAAAACCAACACCACGTCCAAATTCTTTCAATTGGCGGGTTCCGATATTGGAAGTCATGATAATAACGGTATTTTTGAAATCTACCATTCTGCCATAACTGTCAGTCAGACGACCCTCATCCATTACCTGAAGCAGGATATTAAATACATCCGGATGTGCTTTTTCTATTTCATCGAGCAACACAATGGAGTATGGTTTACGACGCACTTTCTCTGTCAGCTGACCACCTTCTTCATATCCTACGTATCCCGGAGGTGCTCCGACCAAGCGTGAAACAGTGAACTTTTCCATATATTCACTCATATCAATACGAATCAACGCATCGGCAGAACCGAACATATACTTAGCCAACTCTTTGGCTAAGTGAGTTTTACCAACTCCTGTCGGACCTAAGAACATAAACGTTCCAATGGGCTTATTGGGATCTTTGAGTCCTACACGGCTTCGCAAAATGGCTTTAACCAACTTCTCTATCGCTGTGTCTTGTGCGATGACTTTAGCTTGCAAATCTTCTTTCATACCTGCTAGCTTGACACCTTCGGCCTGTGCCATTCGTTGTACTGGAATGCCTGACATCATGGAGATAACGTTGGAAATTTCTTCAACATCAACAGTTTGCCTGTTTTCTTTTAGACTGGCTTCCCATTCTTTTTTCATCTTATCCAATTGGATAGAAAGCTCTTTCTCCTTATCTCGGAAGCTGGCCGCAAGTTCGAAATTCTGCGATTTTACGGCTTCATTTTTCTTGTTTTTAGCTTCTTCAATTAGCTTCTCCTGTTCTTCTATCTCTTTGGGTACATTGACATTAGTAAGATGTACACGTGAGCCGGCTTCATCTAAAGCATCAATGGCTTTATCAGGGAAATTACGATCTGTGATATAGCGGTCTGTCAGCTTGACACATGCTTCCAATGCTTCATCCGTATAATACACATTGTGATGATCTTCATACTTATCCTTGATATTACGCAAAATCTGCAGAGTTTCGACAGCAGTAGTCGGTTCTACGATTACTTTCTGGAAACGACGTTCCAAAGCGCCATCTTTCTCAATATTCTTACGATATTCATCAAGAGTGGTAGCACCGATACATTGTATTTCTCCTCTTGCCAATGCTGGTTTTAACATATTGGCAGCATCCATAGAGCCTGCTGCAGAGCCTGCGCCTACAATCGTGTGAATTTCATCAATGAACAATATAACATTCGGATTTTTCTGCAATTCATTGAGAATGGAGCGGATACGTTCTTCAAATTGTCCGCGATATTTGGTTCCTGCTACAACTGCAGTCATGTCAAGAGCTACCACTCGTTTATCGAACAGAATCCGCGAAACCTTTTTCTGAATGATTCTCAATGCAAGACCTTCAACAATCGCTGATTTTCCTACACCGGGTTCACCAATCAGAATCGGGTTATTCTTTTTGCGTCGGCTTAATATTTGAGCTAAGCGTTCGATCTCTCTTTCTCTGCCCACGACAGGATCTAGGCGTCCTTCCTCTGCTGCTTTTGTCATATCGGTACCGAAATTATCAAGTACCGGCGTGTCATTAGACGGCTTCTTTGAAGTGGTTTGTGCTTGTTGGCGTTCTTCCGATCCACCTCTGCCGGAACGAGGAGAAGACATTTCTTCCTCCTCATCATCGTCTTCCGTAAAGCCCATGCCGGAGTTGACATCCGGTTGCAATGTGGCTTGTTCCAGTACTTTCACATAATTTATATCATTTGCTTCAAGTACGGAAGCTGCCATATTGTTTTTTTCTCTTAAAATAGCCAATAATACATGTTCTGTATCAGCAATGTTACTTTTCATTCCACGAGCTTCTAAAATACACATTTTTAATATCTTTGCCGCATCATTAGATAACGGCACTTCTGCGTCAGGCAATAACATATCATCGGCTTCTGCCTTTAGCTGAGCTTCAATCTGCTGTTTTATAGTAGCCAGATTGGTGTTGAGTTTAGATAATATCTCGATCGCTTTTCCTTCACCATCACGGAGTATTCCCAAAAGCAGGTGTTCGGGACCTATATACCTACTTCTCAACCGATTCGCCTCTTCCTTACTGTAGACGATAATGTCGGAAACTCTTTGTGAGAATTGATTATTCATACTTTTCCTTTTTTCTAAGGGTTATTCACTGACAAATATACGCATTTAATCAACTTTGCATTGCAATATTTGCTTTTATTTCTTATATCTACAAATGGCGTGCCATAAAAACGGTATATGTGCACTATATATATTAAGGTATAACAAATAATCAGCTCTTTTGGGGCCGAATTATTTGTCTTTACATCTTATTTTTACCGTTTTTATCTTTTTATTTTCCTATTTTAAAATTTGGCGGGTAATCGTCCCAGTCATGATAAAACTTTCTTTCTAAAAACTTTCGTATATCGAGGAAAAGTAGTACTTTAGCGTGGTTTTTCACAAACCGTAGAATGTATAATTAATAATCATTTTAAATGCTTGAACAAGACAGAATTATAAAGATTAACATCGAGGAGGAAATGAAGTCATCGTACATTGACTACTCCATGTCGGTCATTGTTTCACGTGCCCTTCCGGATGTTAGAGATGGATTTAAGCCTGTCCACCGTAGAATTTTATACGGAATGATGGAATTAGGCAATACTTCAGACAAACCTTATAAAAAATCTGCGAGAATTGTGGGTGAGGTACTTGGTAAGTATCATCCTCATGGGGATTCTTCTGTTTATTTTGCAATGGTACGTATGGCGCAGGAATGGGCTATGCGCTATCCTTTGGTAGATGGACAAGGAAACTTTGGTTCTGTGGATGGTGATAGCCCTGCTGCTATGCGTTATACAGAGGCTCGTCTTAATAAGCTGGGTGAGGCAATGATGGATGACCTGTATAAGGAAACCGTTGATTTTGAGCCTAACTTTGATAATACGCTGGTGGAACCTAAGGTGATGCCGACGCGTATCCCGAATCTTCTGGTGAACGGAGCGTCAGGTATTGCTGTCGGTATGGCTACTAATATGCCTCCTCATAATCTTTCGGAAGTGATTGAAGCATGTGATGCATATATTGATAATCCGGAAATCACGGTAGAGGAACTGATGGAATTTGTCAAAGCACCAGATTTTCCTACTGGCGGATATATATATGGTGTGAGTGGTGTACGCGAAGCGTATCTGACAGGCCGCGGACGTGTAATTATGCGTGCGAAAGCTGAAATTGAAAGCGGGCAAACGCATGATAAGATCGTAATAACAGAGATTCCTTATAATGTAAATAAGGCCGAACTGATTAAATATATTGCTGATCTTGTAAACGATAAGAAGATAGAAGGTATCTCAAATGCCAACGATGAGTCTGACCGTGATGGTATGCGCATTGTTATTGACGTAAAACGGGATGCAAATGCAAGTGTGGTGTTGAATAAACTCTATAAAATGACAGCTTTGCAGACCTCTTTTGGAGTAAACAATGTGGCATTGGTTCATGGACGTCCGAAAACGTTGAATCTAAAAGATTTAATTAAATATTTCATAGAGCATAGACACGAAGTTGTTATTCGTCGTACGCAGTTTGATCTCCGTAAGGCAAAAGAACGTGCACACATTCTTGAAGGTTTGATTATTGCTTCGGATAATATCGATGAAGTAATTCGTATCATTCGTGCTGCAAAAACTCCGAATGACGCTATAGCAGGCTTGATTGAACGGTTTAACTTGACAGAAATTCAGTCTCGCGCAATTGTGGAAATGCGCTTGCGTCAGTTAACCGGCCTGATGCAGGACCAGCTTCACGCGGAATATGAAGAAATAATGAAGCAGATAGCTTATTTGGAAAGTATTTTGGCTGATGATGAAGTATGCCGTCAGGTAATGAAAGAGGAGTTGCTGGAAGTTAAAGCGAAATACGGAGATGAACGTCGTTCTGAGATTGTTTATTCTTCAGAAGAATTTAATCCGGAAGATTTCTATGCAGATGATCAGATGATTATTACCATTTCTCATATGGGCTATATTAAACGTACACCGTTGACTGAATTCCGTACACAAAATCGTGGTGGAGTAGGGTCAAAAGGTACCGAAACCCGTGATGAGGACTTTGTAGAGCACATTTATCCTGCTACTATGCACAATACCATGATGTTCTTTACACAAAAGGGAAAGTGCTATTGGCTGAAAGTATATGAAATACCGGAAGGAACCAAGAATTCTAAAGGGCGTGCTATTCAGAACTTATTAAATATTGATTCGGACGACAATGTAACTGCTTACTTGCGTGTGAAGAGTTTAGAAGATTCAGAGTTCATTAATAGCCATTATGTATTATTCTGTACTAAGAAAGGCGTAATAAAGAAGACATTGCTCGAACAGTATTCTCGTCCCCGTCAGAATGGTGTGAATGCTATCACTATCCGCGAAGATGATAGCGTAATTGAAGTTCGTATGACGAATGGCAATAATGAAATCATCATTGCAAACCGCAATGGACGTGCAATTCGTTTCCATGAGGCAACAGTTCGCGTTATGGGACGTACAGCAACAGGTGTACGTGGTATTACATTGGATAATGATGGCCAGGATGAAGTGGTAGGAATGATTTGTATCAAAGATCTGGAAACAGAATCTGTAATGGTAGTTTCCGAACAAGGATATGGCAAACGTTCTGAAATTGAGGATTATCGTAAAACGAACCGTGGAGGTAAGGGAGTAAAGACCATAAATATTACCGAAAAGACAGGTAAGTTGGTAACAATCAAGTCGGTAACCGATGAAAATGACTTGATGATCATTAATAAGTCCGGTATCACCATCCGTTTGAAGGTAGCGGATATTCGTATAATGGGCCGTGCTACTCAAGGAGTTCGATTGATAAATCTTGAAAAACGTAACGACCAGATCGGTTCGGTATGCAAGGTTATGACAGAAAATCTCGAAGATGAAATTCCGGCAGAAGAGGCAGAAGGTACAATCGTGAGCGATCCGAATACTGCTGCTCCTGATATTGCTGATGCAGCGGACATTGATGAAAACGATAGCAATAACGAAATAGAGGAATAGACATAATATTAATAATTAATCAAACAACAATCATGAAAAGAGTATTATTTTCGATGGTTTTATTGATGGCTGTTAACTTTTCATTTGCACAGATGAAGAGTGTAAAGGAAGCAAAGAGTATAGCTAATGACGTAAAACCTAATTTTAAGCAGGCTGAACAGCTTATTGAGGAAGCTATGAAGAATCCTGAAACGAAGGATCTTGCTGAGACATGGGACGTTGCTGGACTTATTCAGAAACGTATCAACGAGGAGCAAATGAAAAATGCTTTTTTGAAGAAGCCGTATGATACATTGAAAGTATACAATAGTATTCTGAAAATGTATGAATATTATAATAAATGTGATGAATTAGCGGAAATACCTAATGAAAAGGGAAAAGTTAAAAACAAATATCGGAAAGCTAACGCTTCCAGTATGTTGGTGGAACGTCCTAATTTGATTAATGGAGGTATTCAGTATTTCAACTTGGACAAGAATAAAGAAGCTTTGAAATTCTTTGCAACCTATGTAGAGTCTGCTTCTTATCCAATGTTAGCTGATAAAGAGTTGGCTAAGAATGATACTCTTATTCCACAAATTGCTTATTATGCAACATTAGCTGCTGATAGAGTGGGGGATAAAGATGCAATTATCAAATATGCACCTATGGCTTTATCTGATAAAGATGGCGGCAAATTTGCAATGCAGTTGATGGCTGATGCTTATAAGGCTAAAGGTGATACTGCTGCTTGGATTAAATCTTTGGAAGAGGGTATCCTTAAATTCCCTGGAAATGATTATTTCTTTGCTAATTTGGTTGATTATTATAATAGTTCTAATCAGGCTTCTAAGGCTATGGAGTTTGCTGATAGAATGTTGGCTAATGATTCGAATAATAAGTTGTATTTGTATGTAAAAGCATATCTTTATCATAATATGAAGGAATATGATAATGCTATCGAATACTACAAAAAAGCGATTGCCGCTGATCCTCAATATGCAGAAGCATACTCAAATGTAGGCTTAGTATATTTGATGAAAGCGCAGGATTATGCTGATAAAGCAACAACAGATATCAATGATCCTAAGTATGCTGAAGCACAGGCTGTGGTTAAGAAGTTCTACGAAGAAGCTAAACCGTTCTATGAAAAAGCCAGAGCTTTGAAACCTGATCAACAAGATTTATGGTTGCAAGGTCTTTACAGAGTTTACTATAACTTGAATATGGGGCCTGAATTCGAAGAAATCGATAAGATGATGAAATAATCATTACTGAAAAATGAAGTAATTATTTCAAAAAAAACGTAAAGACAGCTTACTAGAAATACCCAAAAGAGAGTGTGTCAAAACTCCCTCTTTGAAGAAATTGAGGCTGTCTAACAAGTCCTATTTTAACGATTTCACCCCTGCCAGAATATGTTTGGCAGGGGTGATTTCTAATTACTGAGACCTGTTAGACAGCCTCAAATCTTTCTATTTGGGCATTTTGACACATCCTCTTATATTTTTTATTTTGAGAGTATCCCACACGTAGACTTAAGATTGTTGGAATACATCAGTACGTAAGCTGAACAAATAGAGGCTTTATCTTGGTAAAATAGAGGTTCTATCTTGGCAAAACTGAGGCTCTATTTGGGTGAAACAGAGGCTCCGTTTGAATGAAATGCAAGCTCCGTTTCGTAAAACAGATCCCTTATTATAAGAATAGTATCAAAACTGAGGCTGAAAGCACACACCTTTGCATTCAGGTGTGCCTTCAGGCAAAACCTTCGATGAAAAGGGGCTTTTTGAGAAAAGCTGAAGGCTGAAGGCAGTTTTTTGTTTTTATTATTTCTGTCTGTTTTTTCTCTTACGATGAGTATTACTGTACCTATTTTGAGAAGAAGTTCACTCGTTGCTACACAAAAAAGAAAACAGGACATAACAAATGCTGTTCAGTCGTTTCTTTCACTTTGATTTAATTTGCTATTCCTTTTATGTGTTTATTTTAAGCTAAGAATGTCCCTAGAATTAGAAAAAGGCAGGAAGTTTATTATAATGCCTCCGTCTTATTAAACATAATATTAATTATTTACTAATTCTGAATGCTTATTTTTTTATTGATTGATCAGCTGTTTTAATAACAAGCAATGGTGTCTGAATGAAAAATCATTTTCCTGGCAATATACTTGGATTAAATAATCGAGCAAATATATTCCTTTTGTAAGAAGTCAAAGTGATTTTAAGAATCTGTGCTTTGGTGTATGTCAGAATGAAAACAAATAAGAAATCCCAATTGAATCAACAATTGGGATTTCAGTTTGTTATATTTTAAACTTGCACAGATTCGGTAGCCTGTTCTTTTTGCATATTCAATTCATCTAGGATTTTTAAAGCCCGGTCAAGAACGGTCGTATCATCCAACATAACAAGCCCTCCATCTGGACCAGGCTCAAGATGTATTCCGACACTTTTTCCTTCCTTGAAATTGTGTCCTCCGAAGAAGTTTCGCACTGTATCTACGTGCAAACCAAGTTCGTCTGCTATTCTATGCATGCTACCGCTTGGCAATGAATCTTTAATTTTACGGAGTTCATTAAACGTTATTGTTCTCATGTCTCATAAATTTAATGGTTAATACTATGTGATTTTTATCACGCTATAAACTTAAGCAAAAAAAAAGATAAAACAAATTATTTGCTTATCTTTTTTTCTTGAATTTATAAAATCTATTAATGACCTTATATCACCTCAATAGCAGAAGCTGGTACCCATCCGACTTTTCCATCTTCCAGTCGAATCTCTTTCCATTCTTTCATAGAGTTATCTTTTACACTTACCTTTCTCCCTTCATGGAGAATAAACAAACTAGTCCCGCTTTCACTTGGGGTGCTTCGTACTGTTACACTTGGATTCATTACTATCGCCTCACTTCGATTGACCAAATGCTTTTTTTGCTGCGAGGCAAAAAGATTAGAGCAAATAGTGACAATCAGAAAAATGATTCCTGAGATGAAACCTATTTTCTTTAACATAATCTGTTTGGAGAATATAAAGAAATAGAGAGCGATAATCAATAGAATAAAGGAAACAATGCCCCATGTGGCCCATGCATCTACACTCATACTATTTGTCAAGGATTTAATCCATGAAACAAAAAATACCTCAGGAACAGGTTCAACCTTGTCTATTGTCTTTGCACGTGCCACTTCAAGATTGGCACGGATATCACCATTTCCCGGTTGTAATAGCAGAGCACGCTCATAATTTAAAACAGCTTTTGCTATCTCCCCTATTTTATAATAACTATTTCCAAGGTTGTAATAGACGTCAGCAGCTTCTCCATTTTTTAATAATGCTTCATAGATCTGAATAGCTGCTGCATAATCTTCTTTTATATATGCGGAATCTCCTTCAGCTTTTGTTGCATCTTCCAGTGTATTACTGGAAAACGTGGTATGCGAAGCGTGGATAGAATCAATTCCATTCGTTTGTCTAGAATCAATGCTTAACGAATCTTGTCCGAAACAAGTAAGTGACACTGATAATAATATAAAAAATAATATCTTTTTCATGACATAATCTCTTCTGGGTTAATGTTTTATTGAATTCTCCATTTTGCTTATTACTTCTATTGAAGAAGAATAAACTTTATCCATGGCTTGATTCTCATCACCTGGAGCAAACCGAGCAAATTCACAATCATTCAATGCATTCAGGAATTCTTTGATCAGTTCCTCATTCACTCCGTGATTTCTTAGTTTCTCTTCAATATTATCTTTGGATAAACGAGATACCGGAATATTCAGTTTATCGCTTATATATCCCCATAATGCCTTTAATACCTCATCATAGAAAGCATCTTTCTTATTTTCGGAGAGCAATTTTCCTGCAAACTTCATACGCTTCGTTGCCACTTTATTTGCTTTCTTCGTACGCTTTTTAGCAACATTTGCATTTTCAGCAGCTTGTTTACGATAAATAATGAAGAAAATAATAAAGGCAAGAGCCGGAATGATATAAAACAACCAATATGTCATTGAACCATAAAAGAAATTTCCTTTAGGTTGGAGAGTCACTTCATTCTGTTTGATATAACGGATGTCTTCACCTAATACTTTCAAGTCCTCTTTATTCGTGAAGTTAGCAATTACTTGATCCGCATTACCTGTACCTTTCTCAACATTTATTACATAATCTTCTGTTTTCAATGTTTTGTAAGACTTGGATCGAATATCAAAATAGCTGAAAGATACTCCCGGAATCTTATATGTTCCGGCATGTCTTGGAATTGCCAGATATTCAATAACCTTATTGCCCGTGAGTCCTTCCCGGGTTAGTCTGACTTGATTGTCTACTTTGGGGTCGTATACTTCAAAATCATCCGGGAATTTAATTTCCGGATGAGAAATCAATTTCAGGTTACCTGTACCGGATATTACTAGTTTAATCGTAATAGCATCATTGGTTTTCAGTTCTTTACTGTTGATAGAAGAAGATATGTTGAACTCTCCCACTCCACCTGAGAAATCTGCTGGTTTACTCGAAGGAAGCGGATTGACATTTATTGCTATCTTAGGAGTGGAAATATTTTTTTTAATTTCAATGACATTACTTCCTCCATTGAAGAAGGCGTCAAAAGGATCATCTGATTGCACTGCTTTTCCGACTGTCATCTGAAACTGTGCCGGATCAATATATAATTTTCCCGATTGTTGCGGGAAGAGAACAAACTGGCGATAGACAGTTGTATAGTAATTACGTCCATGATAATGCTCCGGAGTCCATCTGGCATGGGTTGTCATTTCTATTTCTTGAGAATGAAAACCTTTAAAGTCGGGCAATTTCGCATTATTAAGTTGTAAGTTGGATTCTCTGGTGTATATTTTATAGGTCAGGACAAATGCTTCCTGCTCATACACATTCGTTTTACTGGCACTTGCCATAATAAAAAGGTCTTGGTTAGAGACACTTATGCCAGATGAAGAATGTATAGAACCACCACTATTACTATTATTTTGCCCGTTATTGCCACCTTGATCTTGTGGCAATACCTTAATCTTTACAGAGTTTGATACCATTTGGTCACCATCGGCAACAATGGAGGCTCCGGGTATTGTGTATTCTCCGGCATTATTAGTCATTAATATGTATGTAAATGTAATACTACTAGTAGATGTAACACTACCATTCACTATTTGAGTACTACTTTGTTGTGAACGACTGGGTCCCATCAACACATCAAAACCTTTGATTGATGGTGCCCGAAAATCTTTCACTTTTTGTGTCGTTACAGTATACGACAGCCTGAATTGGTCGCCTACTACCACTACATCAGGAGCAGAAGCAGTAAAAGACACCTTATCAGCAAACACATGAGTGCTATATGCTATCAATGCCATCAATATAATAATCAGTTTTTTCATTGCTTATGAAATTTATATCATCAACTTTATATTACCAATCTTTTTCCAAACGACCGCCTTGCATAACTTTTTGTTGCTTCTTCACCTTATCCTGTACATCTTTTTCGTCCTGCATGACAGAATTTAGTAATTGTTCAGCATTCTCCTTTGACATCTGATTGTCTTGTTTCTTTTCAGATTTCGGTGGTTGCTGCTGATCTTTCTTCTCATCTTGTTTCTGATCCTTCTGTTTATCTTTATTCTGGTCCTGCTTCTGATCTTGCTTTTGTTGATCTTTGTTTTGATCCTGATTTTGATCTTGATTCTGCTGGTTTTGTTGATCTTTCAGCATTTTCTGTGCAAGAGCCAAATTGTAGCGGGTTTCATGATCGGTAGGATTATTACGTAGTGACATTTTATATGCATCTACAGCTTTGGCATAATCTTTACCAGCTTGGAAAATTACTCCCATATTGTGGTAAATATGGGCAAGTTTCATTTTATCTTTTTCTATTTTGCTGGCCGATACATATTGTTCCATAGCATCCTGAAACTTTTGCTGTTGCGAAAGGGTATTTCCCAGATTATACATGGATACCGTAGACTTAGGATTGGCTTCCAAGGCCTTCCGGTAATTCACCTCTGCATCAACAAATACACTATCATTAAACAGACGGTTTCCTTTACGGATATAGTCGCGTTCTGCTTTCTGAGCCGATACACCGGCTGCCGCTAACAGAAATACAGCGAATAGAATATATTTACTTTTTGACATACGATAACTATTTCTTATTAGAAAACAGGTGAATGTTCTTAAATAAAGGATTTTTGCGATCCAGAATTAAGATCTCTGCCAATAACAATAATAGAATAACCCATGCAACAGCCTGGAATTGTTCGTTAAACTCCGTATATACTTTCGACTCTACATCAGACTTCGCCATTTTATTCACTTCTTGATTGATGGCTTTTTGGGCTGAATTGGAGTTATCTACTCGTACATATATACCTTTTCCTTCTTTTGCAATTTCCTGACACATAGCTTCATTCAAACGGGTAACGATCACATTGCCTTCCCGGTCGCGACGGTAATCATTCGTTCCTTCCATCGGTATTGGAGCGCCATCAGGCATACCTACTCCCAATACACTTACCTGAATACCTTTTTCTGCCGCAGCTTTAGCGGCTTCCACCGCACCACCCTCATGATTTTCACCGTCAGTAATAACAATAATGGCACGTCCCACTCCTTCTTGCGGAGTGAAACTACGAGCTGCTAAATTGATTGCTTCCCCAATGGCTGTCCCCTGTTTAGATATCAACGAAGGACTAATGGATTCTAAGAACATCTTAGCGGAAATATAGTCACTTGTAATGGGAAGCTGAGTAAAAGCGTCACCAGCAAATACAATCATACCTACCTTATCATTATCAAGCTCATCTACTAACCTGGATATTAATCTTTTTGCTTTTTCCAAACGGCTAGGCTGTACATCCTGCGCTAACATAGAGTTTGAAATGTCCAAAGCAATAATTACCTCTACTCCCTTACGTTTAACTGTTTCCAGTTTTGAACCGAATTGAGGACGTGCCAGTAATACGGAGAACAAACCAATGGCAACAAAAATAATCCAGAATTTTACATCTGGACGATATTTGGATACGTCAGGCATTAACTGAGCCAACAAAGTCGGATCTCCGAAACGTCGGATATTCTTTCTCCTCTTGTAATTGGAATACAAGTAGAAAGCTGCTAAAAAAGGTAATAGCAGCAACAAATATAAATATGTAGGTTCTCCAAATCGAAACATCTTCTTACTATTTTATGATTGGCAAATAACAATTGACAAACATCCTTATGGAATTTTCTTGAGTACCGAATTACGTAATAGTACTTCCAACAAGACGCAGAGGAAAGCTGCTAAAGCAAACCAATGATATTCTTCATCTCGTTTACTATACTCTTTTACATTCAGTTTCGTCTTTTCCAGTTTATCAATTTCTTCATATACTTCTTTAAGCTTCGAGTTGCTCGTAGCCCGGAAATAGTTACCATCTGTCGTTCCGGCAATCTCTGTCAATGTCTTTTCATCAATTTCTACCGGCACACTTACATATTGCACCGTATTTCCGACTGGATAAGGATAAGGAGCCATGCCGTTGGTACCTACTCCGATGGTATATACACGAATACCAAAACTTTTTGCTATTTCTGCCGCTGTCATTGGAGAAATATCTCCCTTATTATTAGTACCATCCGTCAACAGGATAATAACTTTGGATTTCGCTTTGCTATCTTTTAAGCGGGTTACGGCATTTGCAATACCCATACCGACAGCAGTACCGTCAGTAATAAGACCACATTTGATATTATGTATCATATCTAACAATACAGCATGGTCTACGGTCAACGGACATTGGGTGAAAGTTTCTCCTGCAAATAATGTAATACCGATATTATCATTGGGACGTCCATTGATAAACTCTGCAGCTACATCTTTAGCAGCTTCCAGCCTGTTCGGCTTCAAGTCTTCAGCCAGCATACTGGTAGAAACGTCGATGGCCAGCATAATATCAATTCCTTCTATTTCACTGTTCTGCCACTTATTAGTAGTTTGCGGACGTGCAAGAACTAAAATAACCAATACTAAAGCAAGGCAGCGTAATAGAAATGGGACATGCAACAAATAATTTTTATAACTTTTAGGTGTATGTGCATATACCCGGGCATCTGAAATTTGAAGAGTTGCTTCACTTTTCTTTTGCTTCAGGATATACCATACAATATACGGTATAAGTAATAATAGCAAAAACAGGTATTCAATATTGGCAAAAACCATTTTATTTATGATTTAACAGTTTACTATTTAGTATTAAGCTATACATCCCTTATATAAAAAGATTGTATAATTGTAGACCTATATATATAAAGGTACCGATCAATGCTGCTGATAACAATGCAATTCCACAAATCAGCATAGCTTTAACACGTAAAGAACGTTTTTCAATAATAGTGATTTCCGTTGGTTGCGGTTTCTGATTCTCCTCTTCCGGCTGTTTAGTCTCATTGATGAAATCAATCGCATTAATCAAATTGGCATCGTTTTCATTCATCTGAGGATTATGCTTGGCGAACTTTACTAAATCAGCAGTCTGAAACAACAGTTTTAGGTCTGATATAGCCTCTTTATCATTCATTTCCAGTAACTGCTCGACTATTTCAGAAGAAGTCATTTCCAATGCATTAAATCCGAAACGATCCTTAATATATGTACGAATAGCGTCGGTTAGTTCGGTGTAATACTCCTTCGATTGTCCTTTTTGCCATACTTTCTCTGTTTTGATACGTTCTATCTCTTTCATTGCAACCTGATGTGGCGGCAATTTAGGTTCAACTTTAATTTTACGGATAATAGGTTTATTATCACGTATGCGAACAATTAGATAAATCAACAAACCAAGCAGAGGTAAGGCCAAAAATGAACAAGCAATCAATCCATACCAGTCTTCCCATGCGAAAGGAGCTTTCATCACAGTTTTTTGTCCGAAGAACTGGTCCGGATGTAAGGTGTCAACTGGCATTGAATATACTTTTAATGCCAGAGCTTTGGAGCTATACACTTTACCATCTACGGTAACCGGCATTGGCGGCAGATAATATAGCGCAGAGTCAAAAGAAGTGATAATGTACTCCTGCGTAATCACCATTCGCTGGCGATCATTCAGGAATTGAGTATCAGGTTTGACTGTTTCTATAATTTCCACACCTTTTACCAACGTATCAGTGTAAGCAGGAAAAATAGCACGCTGTTGGGCATCCATAGCTACTTGCAATTGCACTTTCGCCTGTTCACCGATCAGTATCTGCAATGAATCAATTTTTGCTTCTACTGTAACAGATTGCGCTACTGCTTTGCTGACAAACAATAGACCTAATAATGCTATCAGAATAATATTTCTATTCATCTTTGATTCCATTAATTTCGTTTGGCAAATAAATTCAACAGTGCCTTTACGTAATCCTGATCGGTTCTGACGGATACAGCATCCACGTTGCTTTTTGTAAAAGTATCGCTCAGTTCAGTTTGCTTTTGTATCCACCAGTCGCGATGTGCCCGGCGTACAGCTTTGGAAGAAGTGTCGATCCATTGTTCATGCCCAGTTTCTGCATCTTTGATCCGTATCAGTCCTACTGGAGGAAGATCGCTAACTCTCCTGTCGTAGACTTGTAATGCTACTACATCATGTTTCCTATTAGCAATAGTTAGTACATTCTTAAAATTTTCCTGATCAATAAAATCTGATAAAATAAATGCAGTGCAACGTCTTTTCATTACGTTTGTCAAATATTCTAAAGCAAGACGAATATTTGTACGACGACTTTGCGGTTGGAAATCAATCAATTCGCGGATAATATATAAGATATGTTTACGCCCTTTCTTGGGAGGAATAAACTTTTCTATCCGATCTGAAAAGAAAATCACACCTATTTTATCATTATTCTGAATCGCAGAGAAAGCAAGAGTAGCAGCAATTTCTGTCACCATATCTTTCTTTAACTGCTTGATCGTACCAAATTCCAAACTTCCGGAAACATCAACCATCAACATAACTGTCAACTCACGTTCTTCTTCAAATACTTTCACATAAGGCTTATTGAAGCGTGCAGTCACATTCCAGTCTATGTCACGTATATCATCACCAAATTGATATTCACGAACCTCTGAAAATGACATACCTCTACCTTTGAAAGCCGAATGATATTGGCCTGCAAAGATATTGTTGGACAATCCTCGTGTCTTTATTTCAATCTGGCGGACTTTTTTTAGTATTTCACTTGTTTCCATTTATAC
Source organism: Bacteroides sp. AN502(2024) (assembly GCF_041227145.1). Taxonomy (NCBI): domain Bacteria; kingdom Pseudomonadati; phylum Bacteroidota; class Bacteroidia; order Bacteroidales; family Bacteroidaceae; genus Bacteroides; species Bacteroides sp. AN502(2024). Next base: position 123,615 of record NZ_JBGFSP010000009.1, read on the forward strand.
AGTAGTTAATTAGTAAGTAGTTAAGTAGTCATGTATAGTTACTTACGACTACTTATTGACTGTATTATAACTACAAATTAGGGCACTTCAACCTTATTCAAAATTTTACTGATGATTTCGTCCGAAGTCATGTTGTTAGCTTCAGCTTCATATGTTAATCCAATACGGTGACGAAGAACATCATGTGCTACAGCACGTACATCTTCCGGAATAACGTAACCACGACGTTTGATAAATGCATACGTGCGAGCAGCTAAAGCCAGATTGATAGACGCACGAGGTGAGCCTCCGAATCCGATCATATCCTTCAGTTCTTTAAGATCATATTTTTCAGGGAAGCGAGTTGCAAATACGATATCTACAATATAACGCTCGATCTTCTCATCCAGATAGACTTGACGAACAACCTTACGTGCTTCAATAATTTCATCCGCTCTTAAAATAGGTTTCACATTGAACTTCTCACCATTGATATTCTGGCGGATAATCAATTTTTCCTCTTCCAATTTCGGATAATCAATAACAACTTTCAGCATAAAACGGTCAACCTGTGCTTCAGGAAGCGGGTAAGTTCCTTCCTGTTCGATAGGGTTTTGAGTGGCCAATACAAGGAAAGGCTCTGGTAATTTGAATGTTTCTTTGCCAATCGTAACCTGACGTTCCTGCATGGCTTCCAGCAAAGCACTTTGTACTTTTGCAGGAGCACGGTTAATTTCATCAGCTAACACAAAGTTTGCGAAAACTGGTCCTCGCTGCACTTTAAAAGATTCATCTTTCTGACTGTAAACCATTGTACCGATAACGTCTGCAGGCAATAAATCTGGCGTAAACTGGATACGACTATATTTCGCATCAATCAGAGAAGCAAGTGTTTTAATAGCCAAAGTTTTCGCCAAACCAGGTACACCTTCCAGAAGGACGTGGCCATTGGAAAGTAATCCGATAAGTAGTGATTCAATCAAATGTTTCTGACCAACAATGATTTGGTCCATACCTGTCGTAAGATTGGTAACGAAAGCACTTTGTCTTTCAATCCGCTCATTTAGCTCGCGGATATCAATTGATTCAGCCATAAATACTTAATATTTTATTATTTAAATCCCATTAATTTTATGTAAGCCTTACCTGTATCTAAGGCTTTTTATTTTGCCCCAAAAGTACGCCATATAATTAACGATTGCAACTAATTTTTATTAAAAAACAATGCGAAATCTTTAGATTAAGGTACTTTCATACGCTTTTGTACATCCATAACATTTCACCCGGCCCATACAGGATTTACAGGGTCGGGCGAATGAATCATAACTACTTATTCTTTTGTAAGTTCCGGTATTTCAATTGTTGTGCCATACGGTACATTGTTTGGGTTCTTAATTATCTTCGGATTATGCTTCACTATGTATGGCCACATCGCTTTTGTACCATAAAAATGTAAGGAAATCCTAGTTAAGGTTTCTCCTTCTTTGATTGTGTATTTCGTCTTGGTTCCCGTAATCTTATAAGATGTTGAATCCAGATAGGCAGAAGCATCAGATTGCTGTGAATTTGTTTGAGACTCTGTTTTGACAGGAACAGTTTCTTCTTTTGGGACAACCGGTTGTGTTGTGGTAGCGATCTCGGATGCATCAGGAGTTATTTCTTTTATGGTATCTTTGCGTTCAATCGTATCAGAAAGCTGTGTTTCCGGTTGGACGGGTTGAGTGGTCACCGGCAGCATATCCAGTGCACTCTTGTCAGATGAAGAGGAAAATAAATCCGGATAATAAATAAATAGAATAACCCCTCCACATAATAACAAAACGATTATAATAACAGCTATTAAATAAGGTACAGGAGATTTTTCCTTTACTAGAGGAGTTGCTTTTTTAGAAACCGGTTGAAATTCCTGTTCCAATTGGACTGGTTTAATCATTTCTTTTTCAACAGGAGGAATAGAGACCACAGGTCGCAGATTTGCTTTTAAGGGCTCTTGTTCTATAATCTTTTCGGCAGTGATCTCTTCTTTTTTTTCTTTTATAGGTGCTGGTTGCTGCTCAACGATTGTCACTTCCTTCTTCAAGACCTCTTCGTCTTCCAGCTGTTCTACCCTTTCTTCAATGTCGGGTTTTGTAATGGACTCTTCGAACTCTTCAGGAGATGTATGATCAATTGATTCTTGTACCATTACAGATATATCCTCTGCAGTGGCTGATGCTTCAAAGGATTCTTCTACAGACAGTTGACTGGCTATTTGCTCTTCCTGACTAAACTCTTCTTTTGAAAGATCATCATCAGTACCTTCTTCTATCACAGTAGTTCCAAAATCATCATTCATCTCATTCAAAACTACCTGTCCTGATGCTTCCTCTCCTGTTTCTTCTTCTTCCTCTGTCTCTTCTATCGGAGTATCTTCCAGAATTGTATTTTCATTCAATACAACAGTTTCAAAGTGAGCAAAAGGTTTATTTATAGTATCCCTTAGATTTGTATCCGGAGAAAATGAGACTTTCGTATGTCCTTTTATCTGAAAACGTTCTCCAGTGTTGACTTTGACACTTTCCCGGCTATCTACATCAATAAGTTTGAAAGTTCCCAATCCCTTGATTTTTACAGTCTTCTCATTCTCCAAAGCTTGTTCTATCAAGAGGAAAAACTCTTTGACAAACGCTTCGGCATCTTTCTGGGTCATGCTATGTTTGGCAGCCAATAAGTCAGTAAGGTCTTGAATTGTCAGTCTTTCATTCATAACGGGAAATATTTATTTAAACTTATCTTTCAATGTATTGCTGGGTCTATAAGATAGTACCAATTTAGGTGGCACCAGCATACGCTGTTTACTTACCGGATTGATTGAAATTCGTTCCGCTTTCTTTTTTACTTCAAAAGAACCGAATCCTTGAATTACAATCACATTGCCTTCTTCCAATTCTTGTGTCATACTAAATAACAAAGAACCCATCAATTCGGCAGTATCTTTGATTGTATATCCCAATCTTTCCGCTAGTTCGGATGTAAATTCCTTATTGTTCATAGTCATTTATAATCTTTGCATATAAATCAAAATCATCCGCATTTTCCACTTCTGCCTGATAAAACTGCCCGATCTTAAGTTCTCTCTCTGAACGATCAATTAAGACTTCCGGATCTACTTCCGGTGAATCAAATTCTGTCCGTCCGATATAATATCCCCCTTCCAGACGATCGATGATAACTTTCATCTGCCTACCTATCTTTTCCGCACTTAGCTCTGCCGAAATACCTTGTTGAATATTCATCAATTCATCAAGTCGGGCTTGTTTAACCTCCTGTGGGATAGAGTCTTCGTATGTTTCTGCTGCATAAGTCCCTTCTTCTTCGGAATATGCGAAAGCGCCCATTCGATCAAAACGTACTTTACGTACAAATTCTTTGAGTTCCTCGAAGTCGTCCTCTGTTTCTCCGGGATGTCCTACCATTAAAGTCGTCCTCAAGTGAATGCCTGGCACTTCTTTACGAAATTGTTTGATCAACTGGTAAGTATCCTTTTTGCTCACTTGTCGGCGCATTAATTTCAACATATTGTCACTAATGTGCTGAAGGGCAATGTCCATATATTTGCATACATTGTCTCGTTCCCGCATAACCCGGAATAAATCTGTTGGGAAATGCGCAGGATAGGCATAATGCAAGCGAATCCATTCTACTCCAGGTATATCGGAAATACGTTCAATCAATTCCGGAAGCATTTGCTTCTTGTACCGATCAACACCATAATAAGTCAATTCTTGTGCAATCACCTGAAATTCTTTTACGCCTTGTGATACCAAGTATCGCACTTCGTCCAGAATTTCTTCCATTGGTTTGGAAATATGGCGTCCCGTAATAATGGGGATAGCACAATAAGAACATTTACGATCGCACCCTTCTGAAATTTTCAGGTAAGCATAATGCTGGGGAGTTGTCAATGTCCGCTCGATATACAATTCATTATGATAAACCTTTCCTAAATCCTGTAAAAGCTCCTTCCAATTAAACTTTCCATAAAATTTATCTACCTGTGGTATCTCAACAGCTAATTCCTTGAGATAACGTTCGGACAGACACCCCATCACAAAAAGTTTCTTTAAATCTCCCTCTTCTTTTCTTTCAGCGAATTCCAGAATCATATTTATGGATTCCTCTTTGGCATCACCAATAAAACCACATGTATTGATTACCGCAATTTCTCCTTGCGGATTTTCCGTGTCATGAGTTACGTTGTATCCGACTTCCTTTAATTGGCGCATTAGCTGCTCGGAGTCAACCAAATTCTTAGAACATCCTAAGGTAATAATATCTATTGTCTTTCTTTTCATGCATTTTCTCCAAACAAGGAATCAACGAATTCATTTTTACGGAATACTTGTAGATCTTCCATACCTTCACCTAGTCCAATATATTTAACAGGGATTTTGAATTGGTCAGAAATTCCGATCACAACACCACCTTTAGCGGTTCCATCAAGCTTAGTGATGGCCATAGCGGTAACTTCTGTTGCCAAAGTAAATTGCTTGGCTTGTTCAAATGCATTTTGTCCGGTGGAACCGTCCAATACCAGTAAAACTTCATCCGGTGCATCAGATACCACCTTTTTCATCACATTCTTAATTTTGGTCAACTCGTTCATTAGGCCTACCTTATTGTGCAAACGACCGGCTGTATCAATAATAACCACATCCGCGTTATTGGCAACGGCAGAACTAATAGTATCGTACGCTACAGATGCCGGATCCGCTCCCATTTTCTGTTTGACCACGGGAACTCCTACCCGTTCTCCCCAAATCATTAACTGTTCCACAGCTGCAGCACGGAAAGTATCAGCGGCTCCCAAATAAACGGATTTACCAGCTTTCTTGAATTGATAAGCCAGCTTACCAATGGTTGTTGTTTTACCTACCCCATTTACTCCCACAACCATGATGACATAAGGTTTCTTTGTGCTAGGTATGTCAAAATCAGTTACATCATCCGAATTGTTTTCAGTGAGTAGAGCTGCTATTTCGTCACGTAATATAAGATTCAATTCCTGAGTATTTACGTACTTATCTGCTGCAGCACGTTTTTCGATACGCTTGATAATATTTAAAGTTGTTTCTACACCTACATCAGATGTGATCAGCACTTCTTCCAGATTATCTAATACTTCATCGTCAACTTTTGATTTGCCAGCCACGGCACGAGCTATTTTACTGAACACGCCCTCTTTGGTTTTAGATAATCCTTTATCTAAAGTTTCCTTCTTCTCCTTTGAAAAAAAACTAAAAAATCCCATATTTACACTTATTTGTATAGTACATTTGCTACAAAGATATAACAAAGGATTGGAAAAGTAAAAAAGAAGCAATAAAAAATCCCCTCATTGTTCGCTAATGAGAGGATTTTGCAGTTATAGCGTATATGCTATTTCGATTATTTTTTGAAAAAGTCTTGCACTTTTTCGTTTGGAACCATTTGTTCATCAAAAACGTATGCTCCGGTTTTCGGAGATTTTACCATTTTGATAACCTTGGTATAAGCACGACCTTCTTTAGAACCTTCGTGCAAACTTGCTACTGTTTTCTTTGCCATGGGGTTATACTACTTTATTATTTAATTTCTTTGTGTACTGTTACTCTCTTTAGAATCGGGTTGTATTTTTTCAACTCAAGTCTCTCTGTAGTATTCTTTCTGTTCTTAGTTGTGATATAACGAGATGTTCCCGGCATTCCACTGTCCTTGTGTTCTGTACATTCCAGAATCACTTGTACTCTGTTACCTTTTGCTTTCTTTGCCATTGTAAGTTTTCTCCTCTACGTTTAGCCGATTACTTTAATGCTTTTCCAATCACAATAACCTTTAGCTACTGCTTCAGTCAGCGCAGCATCCAGTCCTTTTTTGTTGATAATACGCAACCCGTTAGCGCAAATGCTAAGGCTGATCCAACAATCTTGTTCTACATAGTAGAACTTCTTGTTAAACAAGTTCAAATCAAAGGTTCTTTTAGTTCTTCTCTTTGAATGTGAAACATTGTTGCCAATCATGGCTTTCTTTCCGGTAATTTGACAAATCTTCGACATTTCTATCTTATTTTTATAGTTTTATATCTATGCTTATTTCAAACAGGACGCAAAGTAAGCACTTTTATCCGTATAAAACAAGAAATTCTTAAAATAATTCACTTCTAGGCACCTATTTTTCTTTATTTGAGTAAATCTCGTAGCATCAATAGTACGTTATTGCCCGCTCTTTCGATATTCATACTTCTTCCGCGGTTCGTTTCCTGTTTGTAAGTGCGAATTTGGTTTTTATAACCGGCAGCTATCCAAACAGTTCCCACCGGTTTCTCAGGAGTACCACCTCCGGGACCTGCTATCCCTGAAGTAGCAATGGCGCAATCGGTTTTTAACGCTTTCATCGCACCTTTTACCATTTCAATCACTGTTTCTTCGCTGACGGCTCCGTGTTGCTCCAATGTTTCGGAGGAAACGTGTAAAAGTTCCATTTTTACTTCATTAGAATAGGCCACTACGCTTCCGTTAAAATATTCAGAACTACCGGCAATAGAAGTCAAACGTGCGGCAATACTGCCTCCGGTACAACTTTCTGCGGTGGAAACGGTTAATTTCTTCTTTTTTAAAAGTTCACCGACTATAACCTCCAATGCCGTATCTTCTTCACTGAAAATGTTTTCATCAAGTATTTTCTTTAATTTTACCTTTTCACGTTCAAGAATAACTTTTACTTCTTCCTTGTTTTGTCCGCGCCCTGTCAGTCTAAGACGAATAACACCTGGTTTAGGCAAATATGCCAGTTTAATACATTCTGGCAGAGCACTCTCCCATTCTTCCAGTTTTTCTGCCAATACAGATTCCGGATAGTGTTGTACGAGAAATGTTTGATGCATAATCACATCCATTTGAAACCTCTCGTGCAGCTTAGGTAATACGCTTTCTGTCATTACGGCAGTCATCTCTTGCGGAACGCCCGGCATGGAAACAAGTACCTTTCCATCTCTTTCAAACCAGCTGACAGAGGCACTTCCTACAGGATTATTTATCACCGTACAATCTTTCGGAACCATTGCCTGGCTTTTGTTGAGTGTATTCATCGGTATTTTTCCTGCCAGTACCCGTTTTACATTTTCGAACACTTCTTTGTTGAAAACCAGTTCCGTATGAAAGTATTTGCATAGAGTTTGTTTAGTGATATCGTCTTTAGTAGGCCCAAGTCCTCCGGTTACTAAAACAATATTCACCCTTTCCATCGCATTATCAATCGCTTCCATGATTTCCTTTTCACGGTCGCGAATTGAAACAATACGCAGAACTTCAATGCCTATTTTATTTAATTCCTGCCCTATCCAAGCTGAATTAGTGTCTACAACCTGCCCTATCAGTAGCTCATCGCCAATGGTTATTATTTCGGCAAACATACTTTTTATTTTTAATCCTATATACTCGTTGGTTGAATTAAAATTTCAATGATATACGTAACTCCATAGCAAATGAAGTCCGAATTCTTGAAACCTGCAAGGATTTTGCAGGAAATTATGTAAATGAACTCGGTAACGTGCCTGGAACAGTAAGATATACCCCATCATAACGTTACACGAGAATAAGCCGGAAGATCAATAGAACAAAAGTCCTTATCCAAATATTTGAAATATCCGGTAATAGCTATCATGGCTGCATTATCAGTAGTATAACTGAATTTAGGGATGAAGATATTCCAGTTGTATTTTCCGGCGTGTTCCCGGAAGGCATTGCGCAATCCGTTATTTGCAGAAACTCCTCCGGCCACAGCTATTTCGTTAATTTTATATTCTTTGGCAGCTTTCCGTAATTTATCCATCAGGATATCTACCACAGTAGCTTCCAATGATGCTGCAAGATCCATTTTATGGTGTTCTATAAAATCCGAATCATCTTTTAACCAGTCACGCAGGGAGTATAAAAAAGAAGTCTTCAATCCGCTGAAACTGTAATCCAGACCAGGGATATGTGGTTTGCTGAATGTGAAAGCTTTCGGATTTCCCTGACGGGCCAGCTTGTCAATGATCGGTCCGCCCGGATAACCGAGTCCCATCACCTTAGAACATTTATCAATTGCTTCACCTGCGGCATCGTCAATAGTCTGTCCTAGAATCTCCATATCATTGTAGGCTTTAACCAATATGATTTGCGAATTACCTCCAGATACCAGTAGGCAGAGAAACGGGAAAACTGGTTGTTTTTCTGCTTCTCCTTCGACTTTAATAAAATGAGCTAAAACATGTCCTGTCAGATGATTAACATCAATCATTGGAATACTTAAAGAACGAGCAAATCCTTTTGCAAAGGAGACTCCAACAAGCAAAGATCCCATTAATCCTGGTCCACGAGTGAAAGCTACTGCGCTTAACTCTTCTTTGGTGACACCGGCACGTTTTAGTGCTTCGTGCACTACCGGTACGATGTTTTGTTGGTGTGCCCGCGAAGCTAGTTCAGGTACTACTCCACCGTATGCTTCATGTACGGCTTGGCTTGATACCACATTTGACAGCAAATAACCATCCTTGATTACGGCTGCCGACGTATCGTCACAGGAAGATTCAATTCCTAATATTATTGCACTCATAAATATTTAAACTATTAAACGGTGCAAAAGTAATCATAAAACTACGATTCGTAACGAACTATTTTATATTTTTGTTCGCAAAATAAAAGTTATCGCATATCAGAACGCTGAAAAAGACTGTACGTTGGATAGTTGGTACTGTACTGGGAGTATATATCGGGACTATTGTTTTGCTGAATATACCAAACATTCAGCAAGCGATGAGTGTGTTTGTAGCTAAAGAACTTTCCGAAGTTTTAAACACAAAAGTAGTGATTGGTAGAATTAATATCGGTCTGTTGAACCGTGTAATTATTGATGATGTATTGCTTGATGATCTGAGTGGTCAGGAGATGCTTAAAGTCACACGTTTATCCGCCAAATTCGACATTATTCCCTTTTTAAAAGGAAAGATATCCATTAGCAGTGTCCAGCTTTTCGGATTTAATATCAATCTCAGAAAAGAGACTCCGGATTCTCCTTCTAATTTTAAGTTTGTTTTGGATGCTTTTGCTTCCAAAGATACCGTGAAGAAAGAACACTCTCTTGATTTACGTATTAATTCCATTCTGATTCGCCGTGGAAGGATGTCTTATCATGTGTTATCAGAAGAAGAAACATCAGGAAAATTTAATGCTAAACATATTCAACTTCAAAATATCATAGCCAATATATCCCTGAAGGCATTAAGTAAGGATTCCTTGAATTTGGGGATCAAACGGTTAAGTTTTGATGAGAAATCATCCGGTTTTTCTTTGAAAAAGATGAGTTTGAAACTGGTTGCCAATAATAAGCGGACAAACATTGATAATTTTACTATAGAATTGCCCGAAACCTATCTCAAACTTGACACCATTCATTTTGAGTATGATAGTTTGGAAGCTTTTGACCGTTTTACAGAACAAGTCCATTTCTCTTTCCGTACTTTACCTTCTCAAATTACTCTAAAAGATATTTCTCCTTTTTTTCCTATCCTCTCGCACTTTAAGGAACCGGTGACGCTAGACATGAAGGTAAAGGGTACTGTGGATCAGTTGACTTGTTCGCATCTGGAGATTACAGCCGATGACCGTCAGTTTCATCTACGAGGAGATGTGGCACTTCAGGACTTATCGTGTCCACAAGATGCGTATGTATATGGAGCCCTTTCCGAACTTTCGGCTAATACGCGCGGAGTCGGGTTTTTAGTGCGTAATTTGAGCCATAATTATAATGGGGTTCCTATTCTTCTCGAACGTTTGGGAAACATGAATTTTCAGGGAGAAATTTCGGGATACTTCACGGATATAGTTACTTATGGACGATTACAAACGAGTCTTGGAAATGTAAAGACCGACTTGAAATTGAGTTCCAATAAGGCAAAAGGATTGTTTGCATATTCCGGAGCTGTCAAAACAGTGGATTTTCAACTAGGTAAATTGTTAGATAATGAGGAGTTGGGAGAAATTACTTTCAATCTGGATGTACATGGCCGGCATATTGCTGATCAATTGCCTACCGTAGAATTGAAAGGACTGATTGCTTCAATAGATTATAGTAGATATAGATATGAAAATATCACACTGGACGGAGAATACAAACAGGGTGGATTTAATGGAAAGATAGCATTGGATGATCCTAATGGCTCCGTTTATTTGAATGGGAATGTAAATGTTGCATCCAAAGTTCCTACTTTTAATTTTCTTGCAGTAGTCAATAAAGTACGCCCACATGATTTGAATCTTACAACCAAATATCCCGATGCAGAGTTCTCTTTAAAACTGAAAGCCAATTTTACCGGTGGATCAGTGGATGAGATGATTGGAGAAATCAATGTGGATAGCTTGGAATTTACAGCTCCGGATAAAGTCTATTTCATGAAGAATATGAATATCCGGGCAACAAAACAAAATGGAGAAAATCAGCTTAGATTGACTTCCGAATTTCTGAAAGCGAGCATAGAGGGAAAATTCAAATATTACACATTACCTGCCAGTATTCTGAATATTATGCGGAAGTATGTACCGTCTTTGATATTACCTCCCAAGAAACCGATTGCAACCCATAATAACTTTTTGTTTAATATACATATATATAATACGGACATTCTATCTACGATATTTGATATACCGCTAACGGTGTATACCCATTCTACGTTGAAGGGATATTTTAATGATGCTTTACAGCGTTTGCGTGTAGAGGGATATTTTCCCCGTCTGCAATATAAAAACAATTTTATAGAGTCAGGCATGATTCTGTGCGAGAATCCGGCAGATCATATTCGTGCACTGGTTCGTTTGACTAATTTGAAAAAGAAAGGAGCTGTCAATCTATCTCTGGATGCACAAGCTAAAGATGACAATGTCAGTACGACTTTGAATTGGGGAAATAATTCTGCAGCAACATATAGCGGGAAATTAGCAGCTGTTGCCAAATTTCTACGTACAAGTGGAGAAAAGTCATTATTGAAAGCTATGGTGGATGTGAAGCCTACTGATATTATTTTAAATGATACTCTTTGGAAGATACATCCTTCTCAGGTGGTGGTCGATTCCGGAAGAGTGGATGTGAATAACTTCTACTTTAGTCATCAGGATAGATATGTACGTATCAACGGCCGGCTTTCCGAGAATCCTGAAGATACTGTAAAGATTGATCTAAAGGATATAAATATGGGATATGTATTTGATATTGCAAGTATATCCGACGATGTAAATTTTGAGGGCGATGCAACAGGAATGGCTTATGCAAGCAGTGTGCTTAAAAAACCTATCATGAATACCCGTTTATTTATAAAGAATTTCTCACTCAACCATGGTCGTTTGGGTGAACTGTATATATATGGTGAGTGGGATAATGAAAATAGAGGTATCCGGTTGGATGCATCCATTCAGGATATATCCCCTTCTCCATCGCGTGTCACGGGTATTATTTATCCGTTGAAACCCGAGAGCGGACTTGATTTAAATATTGAAGCAAATGAATTGAATCTGAAATTCCTCGAATATTATATGAAATCTATTGCCAATGATATTAAAGGGCGAGGAACAGGAAAGGTACATTTCTATGGAAAATTTAAAGGATTGAACCTAGATGGTGCGGTTATGACAGACGCATCCATGAATTTTGATATTTTAAATACGCATTTTGCGGTAAAAGACACGATTCATCTGGCTCCTACCGGATTGACATTCAATAATATACATATCTCTGATATGGAAGGACATTCGGGGAGAATGAATGGATATTTGCATTTCCGGCATTTTAAGAACTTAAACTATCGTTTTGAGATACAGGCAAATAATATGCTTGTGATGAACACAAAAGAATCGACAGATATGCCTTTCTATGGTACGGTATATGGTACCGGAAATGCATTGCTCTCAGGAAACGCCATACAGGGCCTTGATGTAAATATGGCCATGACTACAAATCGAAATACTACCTTTACTTATATTAATGGTAGTGTAGCATCGGCTGCCAGCAATCAGTTTATCAAATTTGTAGATAAAACACCTCGTCGTACTATTCAGGATTCTGTTCAAGTAATCTCCTATTACGAACAAATACAACAAAAACGTCAAGAGGAGGAAAAGGAACAGAAAACAGATATCCGTTTGAATATTCTGGTAGATGCAACTCCCGATGCTACCATGCGAATAATCATGGACCCTATTGCCGGAGATTATATCAGTGGAAAAGGTACGGGAAATATCCGGACGGAATTTTACAATAAGGGAGATGTGAAGATGTTCGGTAATTACCGAATCAATCAAGGAGTATATAAATTTAGTTTGCAGGAAGTGATCCGTAAAGACTTTATTATCAAGGATGGAAGTACAATAACGTTCAATGGTGCACCTTTGGATGCTAATATGGACATACAAGCTTCATATACAGTAAATTCTGCCTCTTTGAATGATTTGATACCGGATGCTTCAGCTATTATACAACAGCCCAATGTGCGTGTAAATTGTATCATGAATCTAAGTGGTATGCTGGTACGTCCGACTATCAAACTAGGTATAGAGCTTCCAAATGAAAGGGACGAAATACAAACATTGGTGCGTAATTATATCAGTACGGAAGAGCAGATGAATATGCAGATTCTTTACCTGCTGGGTATTGGTAAGTTCTATACGGAAGATGCCCGTAATAATAATCAGAATTCTAATGTGATGTCATCGGTGCTTTCATCTACTCTCTCCGGTCAGTTGAACAATGCACTTTCACAGGTCTTTGAAACGAATAACTGGAATATCGGAACGAATTTGAGTACGGGTGATAAGGGCTGGACGGATATGGAAGTAGAAGGTATTTTGTCGGGACAATTATTGAATAATCGTTTATTGATAAACGGAAACTTCGGTTATCGAGATAATCCGATGGCTAATACTAACTTTGTAGGAGACTTTGAAGCAGAGTGGCTGATTACTCGTTCGGGAGATATCCGTCTGAAGGCCTATAATGAAACGAATGACCGTTATTACACAAAAACAAATTTGACTACGCAAGGGGTGGGTATTATGTATAAGAAGGATTTCAATAAGTGGAGTGATTTATATTTTTGGAATAAATGGCGGTTACGTAACAAGTGGAAACGGAAAGAAGCTGAAAAGGTGAAACCGCAGCAAACGGACAGCATCACTGATAAAACTGCTAAGTCGGCAGTGAAAAAAAAACGTGCGCAATAGTAGTAAACAATAATAAAGAGGGTGTGTCAAATTGAACTGTACGAATGTGTGTTCAAAATTACACACCTTCTTTATTATTTGTAAGAATTGCGTTTTAGTATCATGCATTTTAACTTATGAGAGGACTGTGCCGTTCTCGCCTATGTTTACTACTTTATCTACCTCTCCTTTCTCAAGTTCAATTCGATAATATATGGTACCACCTGTTTTTTCAATATACTCCGCTTCGTCAAAACGATATTCTCCATATTGATTATTAAGAGTACTGTTTACAGCTTCAGGCAATTCATTCTGACGTATTTCCCAAGAAGTAGAATACCAACTTCCAGTCTGATCGAACAATATATCTTTTGAGATTCCATCATGCATGATATCTACCTCTGTATACCCGGAATCCCAATCATTCTTATCATCTTCCACGTCTACTTCCATGATTCTTGCATCCGGATACTTTTCATTGATGAAGTTTTTCATAGCTTCAGTCAATTGTACAGGAAGATGTTCGATGTCATCATCATCAGTGTCTACAATGCTTTTAATCAGAGTTCCATCAGCAGAATAATACAAATCTACCTCCTGGTTTTGCTTTTCGACTTCAAGTACGAAAATGATTTCAACATCTGTCCGTTCCAGTTTGTCTATATCATCTTGCTTCCATGAGGCATACTTGCTGTTCTCAAAAGACGTTTTTACGGTTTGTGGTAATGCATTGTAAGGAATGTCGGTTTCTGTCATTTGCCATTTACCATCCTGAGTAAACCATGCAGATGCTTTATATCCGTCATAGAAATCTGCTACATAATATCCGGACTTAGTTTCCCACTTCACATTTGCAGCATGAGGGAATTGGGATGAAAATGCACTTTGAAGTTCCGCAGGAACAGTTATTGAATCATTGTCATCGTCGTCACAACTTTGTAGACTCCATGTGATGCTTAGTACCAGTAAAAGTGTATAAATCTTTAGTTTCATCTATGTTCAATTAAAATAGGTTTAGAAATCAATATCAATCAAATTAAATTTCTGGTCAAACTTCAGTTCCGTACGGCTGGATAGTTTTACTTCATAATATTTCTTATCTCTATCTATTTTCAGAATTTTAGCATCAGGATAATGGGTCGTTACGTATTTCTGAATGGCTGCCGGAATAATTGCTGTAGGTACAGAACTATATTTGCAGTTCACTTCTTCCCAGTTACCTTTGTTATCAAATTCCACTTTATCACCATTCGTGAAAATCACTTCATAACTTTTATAGAAGAAATCACTTTCCATTTTGGCTAATGCTACTTTGTTGTCGACAAAATGTCTCTTGATAAACTGCTGTGCCGGTTGTGGCATTTGAGTTACCTGGATTGGTTTGTCATCGTCTGCGTGAGCTACTGTTTGCAAAGTGAAAAGACACACTAATAAGAATACTAACTTTTTCATAATCGTTGTTTTTCAAATATAGGTTTTACTATTATTAATTTGATAATGCAAAGATGGGAGAAGAATCTGAAAAGATTTAGGAATTTTGAGAATTTCCGAGAAAAAAAATGAATCTTATGATTGGGAAATCTCGAAGCAATGTTCATTCTGCTCGAAGTAATAATTTATATTCAGATGTTGCAAACGACAGATGGAATCGGCTATAGCTAATCCCAGCCCTGTAGATCCTTCCTTTTTGCTACCCTGATAGAAACGTTCGAAGATATGTTCTTTATTCAGCGGATGTTCCACTCCCGAATTTCGTAAAATGATACAGTCCTTAGTAACGGTAATTCGGATATGTCCCTCGTCAATATTATGTACAAATGCATTTTTCAGGAGGTTAGTGAGTAAAGCAATAGCCAGAGATTCGTTCATTGTTACCTTGAAAACGGATTGTTCATCTATCGTGACTTCTATGTTACGATAATTATAAACTTCTTCGTAATCTTGCAGATATTGTTTGAGAAGTACATTGAGTTCCAATTCTTTGGTATCCGTAAACTGGCCATTATCAATCTTGGAAAGCAATAATAGGGACTTGTTTAATTTAGTGATGTATTCTAAAGTCTGATGCGTTTTCATCAGTTCTTCCAGTTGTTTTTCTGATAGCGAATCATCTTCCATCAACATTTCCAATCGATTACGACAGATAGCAAGTGGAGTTTGTATCTCGTGTGAAGCATTTCCGATAAATTGTTTTTGTTGTTCAAACATCTGCTCCGTACGTTCTACATAACGAATGGCAGCCTCATTTAATTTCCGGAATTCCGTGATTTGAGTACCGTTAGTCAAAGGTTTATTGCTTTTTCCCGTTTGATAACCGTCCAGCCAGTGCAGAAGTACATAGAGCGGTCGCATATTCCGGTAAAATACCCATACGGAAATGATAATAATGCAGAATAATAGGGCTACGTATAGAAATATAATCCACACTTGGATGGCATCTCTCAAATCATCTTTTTCAATGCTGGGAGTCGATACTGTCAGTTCGTGGTATCGTCCTTCACTATTTTTAAAGATAGTAGTTAGAATACGTGCCGGTTCGGTCTCCCCTTTTTCTTCAATATATACCATAGAGTCTTTATATTGAATATCCTCCCGGCTTTCCGCATACTCTTTGCTTACTTCTATCATATAATATTGATTGTTGGAGCCATTAGTTTTAGAAGGTAGTTCCTCTCCTGCCAATGCCCGGATAATGATGGTTTCCGAATAATCTTCCAAAGCGTCATCCACTTCATCGTTGACTTCTTCGATCATTGTAATATAAAAGAAAATTGCCCAGACTGTCAGTATCAGGGTCAGAGCAAGTGTAATACGAAGAATGATGTAATATATTAATTTCATGGACAATGCTCTCTTTTTCTATTCTACCACCATTTTATATCCAAATCCATAGACCGCTTTGATTTCAATAGTTGCACCGGAGTCTTTAAGCTTTTTACGGAGATTCTTGATTTGTGCATAGATGAAATCAAAATTGTCAACTTGATCGATATGATCTCCCCATACAGATTCGGCCAAGGTATTTTTACTGATTAATCTTCCGGGGCGGTTGATGAAATACAATAGGATATCATACTCTTTTCTATTTAGTTCCACTTCCAGTTCATTCACAAAGACACGATATTTATCCGGTTCTATCCGTACATTTCCTTGGCGGATATCAATTTTTCCATCGTACTGATGACGGCGAATCACACTTTTAATACGTGCATTTAATTCGACCAGATGAAAGGGTTTAGGCAAATAATCATCAGCTCCGAGTTCCAATCCCAAGACTTTGTCTTCCAAGGAGTCTTTGGCAGAAATAATAATTACATTTTCCCGTTTATGGAGTGCTTTCAATCGTTTAAGAAGAACAAGTCCGTTTCCGTCCGGCAACATGATGTCCAATAAGATACAATCATAGTCGTACTCTCCAATTTTGCGTAGAGCAGCATTGAAGTCACTGGCTGTTTCTACCACGTAACGTTCTTTCTCAAGTGAACACTGAATCAGTTCTCTCAAAGAGGGTTCGTCTTCTACAATCAATATCTTCATAATTATGTTCTCCTTTCTTTTTACATACTACAAAGAAAAGGGATATTTCTGAAATAAAACTGAAATGGAAGGAAAAAGGAAAAGGACGAAAGCGATCGAATCGTTCTCATCCTTTTTATTAATGATATACAATTTCTATTTAATAAGAACGTGCAAATACGACGCGGCAAGCAGACGGTTTACCTGTTACCATACATTTGCCCGGTTCTTTGTCACCCGGAACAAATGAATCGAACGGAATACAACGAATAGTGGCTTTGGTCTCTTCCTTAATCTTTTCTTCTGTTTCAGTGGTTCCGTCCCAATGAGCCAGAATAAATCCGCCTTCTTCGATTTTTTCTTTAAATTCGTCGTAGGTATCTACTGTTGTTATCTTGGAATTGCGGTACTCCAATGCTTTTTTGTAGATATTAGCCTGCATTTCTTCAAGCAGATTCTGAACATATGTTTCAATGCCTTCACAGGTAACTGTTTCTTTTTCCAGTGTATCACGGCGCATCACTTCCATCGTATTATTTTCCAGATCGCGACCACCCATAACCAAACGAACAGGTACACCCTTCAATTCATAATCAGCGAATTTGAAGCCCGGACGTTTATTATCTGCATTGTCATATTTCACAGAGATCCCCAATGCTTTCAACTTAGCTACAATGCCTTCTACTTTAGCATCGATTTGTTTCAGTTGTTCGTCATTCTTATAGATAGGAACAATTACTACCTGAATCGGAGCTAAATGCGGAGGTAACACCAATCCGTTGTCATCCGAATGAGTCATAATCAATGCCCCCATCAAACGAGTAGAAACACCCCATGAAGTAGCCCAAACATACTCCATCTTGTTTTCTTTATTAACGAACTGAACATCAAATGCCTTTGCAAAGTTTTGCCCCAGGAAATGGGAAGTACCACTTTGCAATGCTTTTCCGTCCTGCATCATGGCTTCTATTGTGTAAGTGTCAAGTGCGCCGGCAAAACGTTCATTGGCTGATTTCACTCCCTTTATAACAGGAACAGCCATATATTTTTCTGCAAATTCACCATATACATTCAACATTCTGATTGCCTCTTCCTCTGCTTCTTCACGGGTAGCATGAGCGGTATGCCCCTCTTGCCACAGGAATTCGGCAGTACGCAGGAAAAGACGGGTACGCATTTCCCAGCGGAAAACGTTAGCCCATTGGTTGCAGAGAATAGGCAGGTCACGGTATGACTGAATCCAGTTCTTATAAGTATTCCAAATGATGGTTTCTGATGTCGGACGGATAATTAACTCCTCTTCCAGTTTAGCTGCAGGATCTACTACAACTCCTGAACCGTCTTCTGCATTCTTCAAGCGATAATGTGTTACTACGGCACACTCTTTCGCAAACCCTTCTACGTGTTCAGCTTCGCGGCTTAAGAATGATTTCGGGATTAATAACGGGAAATATGCATTTACATGTCCTGTTTCCTTGAACATGTCGTCCAATTGACGTTGCATTTTCTCCCAGATAGCGTATCCGTAAGGCTTAATCACCATACATCCGCGTACAGCAGATTGTTCTGCCAAATCAGCTTTTACCACCAAATCGTTATACCACTGTGAGTAGTTTTCACTACGTTTGGTAAGGTCTTTCAGTTCTTTTGCCATTATATTTTTCTATTTAAAATTTTCTTGAGCGTTAAAACAGGACGCAAAAATACGAAAAAATGCATGAACTGCCCTATTCTTCATGCATTAATTTTCTAAAGGCATATACCTCTATATTACATCTCTTATTTTCATATTCGTTATATAGTTGCATCCGCGACTATGCTTGTGCCTTTTTTAGAACTTTGGAGAAATCAGCACTCTCTAAAAACAGAAATCAGGTATTCATCCTAAGATAACTACCTGATTTTCAGTGGAGCGGTAAACGAGGCTCGAACTCGCGACCCCCAGCTTGGGAAGCTAGTGCTCTACCAACTGAGCTATTACCGCATATTTACTGCATTCCTATACTCAAAAAACTTATGAAATAGTGATGCAAAGGTAAGCATAATTTTTATATCTCAAATAAAATTGCAAAAAAATTAATGCAAGAAAAAAGTGAGGGAAAAGTTTCTAAAGCTGCTCTTTCAGATAAGCCAACTTCGCAAAGCAAATTATCAATTTTGGAAATAAAAAAGCTTCTAAATAGATGTTTTATTGCAGAAACTCTCTTATTTGTTTGCATTTGTCATTGTTTTTGTTTAGTTTCGTTAACTGTAATGTTTATATGATCGTTAGAAATAGTAAAAACAACTGTTTATATGAAATACATTGTATATATTCTTTTCCTTTTTCCTGTTTGGGTTACAGCACAGACATACAAATATATAGGGATGGAGGATGGTTTGAGCAATCGTCAGATATTCAATATTCAGAAAGATGCTCAGGGCTATATGTGGTTCCTAACAAATGAAGGGATGGACAGATACAACGGTAAAGATATAAAACACTACAAATTAAATAAAGAAGGTAATACTTTAGACGCTCCCATACGTCTAGGATGGCTGTATACAGAACCGCATATAGGTATCTGGGTGATTGGCAAGCAAGGGCGAATCTTTCAATACGATGTTAATAAAGATGATTTTCGAATGGTATACAGATTACCGGATACTTCTGAAACAATTAGTTGCGGTTATTTGGACTGTAATAATAATATTTGGTTATGTCGCAAGGATACTGTATTGCTTTATGATATCAGAGATGCTCATATATTCAAATTTCCCAATGTACTTCACAGTAATATCAAAGCAATAGAGCAAGTGGATGAGCACTATTTCTTTATAGCAACGGAGACAGGTGTACGATATGTCAAACTGGAAAATAATGTTTTAGAGATTATACCTGTTGAAACATTAGACTATTTCCATGCTCGGGTAAGCGAACTCTATTTTCATCAACAATCAAAAAGATTGTTTATCGGTTCATTTGAAAGAGGAGTTTTTGTATATGATATGAATACGCAGGAAATTATACGCCCGGACGCTGACCTTAGTGACGTAAACATAGCTCGTATCAGCCCCTTGAATGAAACGGAACTGTTGATTGCAACCGAAGGGATGGGAGTATATAAAGTTGATGTAAACACGTGTAAACTGGAACATTACATTGTGGCCAACTATCAGAGCTATAATGAAATGAACGGAAATAACATCAATGATGTCTTTGTAGATGAAGAAAAGCGAATATGGCTCGCCAATTATCCCACCGGAATCACAATAATGGATAATCGCTATGAAAATTATCATTGGATGAAACATTCCATGAATAATCACCAATCGCTAATCAACGATCAGGTACATGCAGTCATTGAAGATGAGGATGGTGATTTATGGTTTGGAACCAGTAATGGTATTAGTCTTTATCAGTCAAAAGTAGGTAAATGGCACTCGTTCCTAAGTTCTTTTGACCCACAGAAAAAAGATAAAAACCATATCTTTATTACTTTATGCGAAGTATCTCCCGGTATTATATGGGCAGGTGGATTTACTTCTGGCATTTATAAAATAAACAAGCATACATTGTCGGTTGAATACTTCTCTCCTTACCTGCTTTCCCAGGTTAATATGCGCCCGGATAAGTATATTCGCGATATAGTTAAGGATTCGAGAGGATATGTCTGGTCGGGAGGATATTATAATCTAAAATGTTTTAATCTGGCAACTAACAGTGTCCGTTTATATCCGGGGTTGAATGCTATCACATCGATTGTTGAAAAAGACGAAGAAAATATGTGGATCGGAACCGTTAGCGGATTGTATTTGTTAAATAGGAATACCGGTGAATATCAGTTTATTGAAATGGAAATAGGAGCCGCTTATATCAATGCGCTTTATCAGGCAGATGATGGATTGCTATATATCGGAACAAATGGTGGGGGAGTATTTGTGTACAATCATCAAAATAAAACATTCGAGCACTATTTTTCTGATAATTCCGCCTTGGTTTCAAACAGAATATTTACAATACTGCCGGAAATAAACGGGCGTATAATGATGAGTACAGAGAATGGGATCACCTGTTTTCATATTAAAGAGAAGATATTCAATAACTGGACTAGAGGAGAAGGATTGTTACCTGCCTATTTTAATGCATCTGCCGGAACAGTGCGTAAAAATAAAAGCTTTGTATTTGGAAGTACAGATGGAGCGATTGAATTTCCGGAGAATGTAACGTTTCCCAAGTATGAATTCACGAGATTGATATTCAGCGATTTTTATCTTTCCTATCAACCAATTTATCCAGGCGACAAAGGCTCTCCCCTACAGAAAAATATTGATGAAACGGATGTACTGGAACTTAAATATGATGAGAATACTTTTTCATTCGGAGTCTCTACAATCAATTATGACTCACCGGGAAATGTATTATACTCTTGGAAGCTGGAAGGATTTTATGAGAAATGGACGCAACCTGGAGATAATAATTTGATTCGTTTCACCAATTTACCTCCGGGCAAATATACCCTCCATGTACGTGCAGTATCTAAAGAAGAACATGATATTGTTTTTCAGGAACGTACGATGAAAATCGTCATCAGACACCCTTTCTGGTTGAGTTGGTGGGCTATTTTGTGCTATATATTGCTTGTAATCGGAGGGTTTTATTTCATTCTACGTATGATAAATCTAAAAAAACAAAAGAAGGTATCTGATGAAAAAACACAGTTCTTCATTAATACAGCTCATGATATACGTACTCCGTTAACTTTGATAAAAGCACCTTTGCAGGAATTGTTGGAAGAAGAAACTCTTACCGACAATGGAATAGCCCGTACGAACATTGCATTGAGGAATGTGGAAGTTCTTCTACGACTGGTCAGCAGTCTGATTAACTTTGAACGAACAGATGTATATTCCTCTAAAATGAGTGTTTCAGAGTATGAGTTGAATACCTACATGAATGAAGTATATGATACATTCTCTTCTTATGCAGCCATTAAGCACATAGAGTATACATACGAAAGTAGTTTCGGCTATATGAATGTGTGGTTTGATAAGGAGAAGATGGATTCTATTTTGAAGAATATAATATCGAATTCATTGAAATATACTCCGGAAAATGGAAAGATCAGCATTTCCGTATCAGATACGGATGATTCATGGAAAGTGATAATCAAAGATACAGGTATAGGTATTCCTACCAGTGAGCAAAGTAAATTGTTCAAGCTACATTTTCGTGCCAGCAATGCTATTAACTCTAAAGTGGCGGGTAGTGGTATAGGATTAGTGCTGGTAGGAAAACTGGTCAGCCTTCATGGGGGGAAGATTAGCGTGGAGAGTGTTGAACATCAAGGAACGACAGTCAAAATTGTTTTTCCGAAAAGCAATAAAAACTTTCAAAACACTAGCAAGGAAACATCCTTGAAGTTTGAAACGTTGGCTCCTGTATTACCCGCTCCGAATGTTCCGGCAAAGGCAGCTGCCACCGTAGATAATCCAAATTCACAACGGATTCTTGTTGTAGAAGACAACGATGAGCTACGCTCTTATTTGGTCAGTTCATTATCTTCTATATATAATGTACAAGCTTGCGCCAATGGGAAAGAAGCATTGATTATTATAAAAGAATTTTGGCCGGAACTGGTACTTTCTGATATTATGATGCCGGAGATGGGAGGAAAAGAATTGTGTGCCGCCATCAAAAGTGACATTGAAACTTCCCATATTCCTGTATTGTTGCTAACGGCTTTAGGAGATGAAAACAATGTTCTTGACGGTCTGTCCATTGGTGCTGACGAATACCTTATCAAACCATTCAGCGTGAAAATTTTACGGGCAAATATTGCTAATTTACTGGCTAATCGGGAACTGTTGCGAATGAGGTTTGCCAATTCGGATATAGAAATAGAAGCAAAGGTCCCGTCTGCAAACGGTACTAACAGTCTTGACTGGAAGTTCATCTCAAATGTAAAGAAGATTGTAGATGAGAATATAAACAACCCGGAATTTACAGTTGATCAGCTTTGTGAATTAAATAACATGAGTCGTACCAGTTTCTATTGTAAGTTGAAAACATTGACGGGACAGTCTCCGACAGAATTTATTCGGGTGATGCGCTTGAAACGTGCTACACAATTATTGAAAGAGGGTAAATATGTTATTAATGAAATTGCAGACATGACGGGATTCTCTGATAGTAAATATTTCCGGGAAGTATTTAAAAAATATTACAAGATGAGCCCGACCGAATATGCTAAGTATACATCACACAATCTACAATGAAAGCTATCACTCAAAGACAACTTCTTATTAGTGGAAACAACCTTTATTTCATTTTCACCTGGTTGCAACTCTACATTTTCCCATTCCAGAATAGCGTACGAATCCGGTCTTGCTTTACCATAACTCTTTCCATTTACAAATAATTCTGCTTCTGCCTGATTCGTGAAAGCGATAATTGTTTGCAAACGTTGCGTACGCACTGTATTACGTTTTCCTGTCAAATATAGCATGGGTTCTTCCCTATTCCAGTTGGCCTTGTAAAAGTAAAAGGCATCTTTACGAACTTTCCGGTCGAAGGTAACCAAACCTTTATCATTAATTCCGGGACGATCTCCTTCAGTACGATGTGCAGCGCCAAAATCAAACATATTCCATACGAAGCTTCCCCATACATAAGGACGGGAAGAAATTGTTTTCCAATTTTCAATGTGATAAAACGTCTGCCAGTTTTCCGGATGCCACCAGCTGGCCGGCACTGTTTTAACTACCGAATCTTGTTGGTGGTAAATACTTGCACCGGCACCATATTCACTGATAGCTATGCGTATTTCCGGATGATCCTTATGCATTCGATCCAACCATCTCCCCAAATCAGCAGGCATACCGCCATACCATCCATCATAACGGTTCCAGGCAATAGCATCTGTTATGAAATTCAAATCTCCCATTTGATTACTTGCAGAGGTCGTAAATCGGGTAGGATCTTCCTGATGTGCCAGCACATTTAATTCTTTGATGTACTCAACCGGATTATCTCCCAACTCCGTCAACTCATTAAACAAACCCCATACACAAATAGAAGGATGATTGTAATGTTGACGAATCAGTTCTTTGAGCTGTTCCTTTCCGTTGGCACGGAAAGCAGGTGAATCCACAAAACCTTTGTCATTATACCCACCAGGGCCCACAAAAGGTATTTCAGCCCATACAATAATACCATTCTTATCCATCAAATCATAAAAATAAGTGCCCTGCGGATAATGTGCCAGCCGAACAGCATTCACTCCCATTTCCAACATCAATGCCACATCTTCCTCATGGTGTTGCGGGCGCAACGCATTTCCCACCTCACTCCTATCCTGGTGACGACAAACACCTTGAAGAGGCAAATGTTTTCCATTCAGGAAAAAACCTTTATCAGGCACGATCCGGTAAAAACGAAGTCCTAACGGTTGTATGACACAATCTGCCATCCGACCATTCCGGGAAAGAGTCACTTCCACCTGATAAAGGAAAGGATCCTGACGACCATTCCATAAGTGAGGTTGATCTATTTCAAATGTAAATTCCTGCTGCATGGCTGCATTTCCAGAAAGATTCACCTTCTTTGTTTCTTCTTTCACAATCCTTCGACCATCTAACAGGCGTACATTAAGCTCCACTTCCCGATTACCACTATTTCCGTTTGATAAGTCAACAACGGTCCGTACCTTAGCATACTCATGACTCACACTATCCTGTATCAGACGTACCCCGGGAGAAGCATAATCCAAAGGAGAGATACACGTCTCATCAGTAATCAGCAAATGTACATCACGATAAATACCTCCATAGAAATTGAAATCACCGACTAGAGGCATAATATCCAACTGTTCGCTATTGTTTACCCGTACCCATATAGAGTTTTCTTTCCCATATTCCACTTTTTCAGTTATTTCGAAGATAAAAGCTCCATATCCTCCACGATGCTCACCTATATGACGATGATTTATAAATACATCCGCAATGGTATTCACTCCTTCGAAACGAATGAAAAGACGCTTTCCTTTCCATTCGGAACGAATGAATAAATCCTTCTCATAATTGCCGATTCCCCGTTTATAATCTATTTTCCCGGACAAAGCATCCTGCGCATTCCAAGTATGAGGCAAATCAACCCTTACCTCTATCCCTTTCTGCACTTGATGTGAGAATCGGAATCTCCAATCATTATTTAGCAAGATATCCTGTCGCTGGGCAAACATCGACATACCGTAAAACATGAATAAAACCACCGATACCCAACGGTTAGAGTGTAAAAAAAGTGCTTTCATATTATTTCCTTAATGATGATTTCTTTACTCTGATAAAAGAAGATAATGACTCGACCTTATTTTTATATCTTTTCTCATCTACCCGGTTCTTATTTTCCTTCTTGTCAATCTGATGATCGAACAACATACTGGCTTTCTTCACCTCGCCTTTCATCCATTCCGCATAACTATAACGCCGGTCAACAGCATTATCTCCTCCTTCCCACTGAATATAGACTTCATCTTTCGTCTTAGCTTTCAGATTCTTGAAAACCCCGGCAAAGCTTTGCCCGCTTAACTGTTTAGCAGGGACAGGAAGTTTACAAAGTTCACATAAAGTCGGATATAAATCAACAAATTCAACCATTGATTTCGTTTTTCCCTTTTTCATTCCCGGAACACGGATAATCAACGGTACATGAGTAGAAGTATCCATCAGATTATGCTTACCTATAAAATTATGTTCTCCCAGATTCCAGCCATGGTCCCCCAGCAAAACTACAATTGTATTATCCGATAAATCCAATTCATTCAACGCATCCAGTACTTTTCCGATCTGTGCATCCACATAACTCAAACAAGCATAATATCCATGCTTTACCTCCCGTTGGAATTCAATATCACTCGTATCCGTAACCCGTGCATACGCATATATCTCACTCGAATTACGAACCTGCT
Source organism: Bacteroides sp. AN502(2024) (assembly GCF_041227145.1). NCBI lineage: Bacteria > Pseudomonadati > Bacteroidota > Bacteroidia > Bacteroidales > Bacteroidaceae > Bacteroides > Bacteroides sp. AN502(2024). The sequence continues at coordinate 149,302 of NZ_JBGFSP010000009.1, forward strand.
CCGGCACTCCTTCTGGTCGGAAACGATTGGTAGCCAAAGGTATTTTTTCCCGTTTATATAAATCCCAATATTTCTTCGGGGCATTGAACGGCAAATGAGGTTTCCAGAAACCACAAGCCAGAAAGAAAGGCTTGCCTATATCTTTCATACGTTTCAAGTCACGAATAACCCGATTCGCCAGTTTACCGTCATCATAGGCGGTATCAGGCACATCAGCAGATTCGCAGAAAGGTCCTCTCATCGTTTTCGGATTAATTGTTTTTCCCGACTCCGAGTTCATCCAAAGCTCCCATTTGTTATACTCCGCCCAATATACATCATATCCATCCGGATGATTCCGGTAAGGAGGCTCGCTCCATGAATCCGCATGATCGCTGATATGATGAAAAACCTTGCCGTCTGATATCGTATGATAGCCATTTCGGGTGAACCATCCCGAAACAGGTATTGCTTCAGGACAATCTTTGCCGGCATAGGCGGAAAAGCTGATAAACCGATCGGGATAATGAGGATATACCCCCGTCAATAAACTGGCCCGGGACGCCCCGCTCACAGGAATATTACAATACGCATTCTGAAACAGGACACCACTTGCCGCCAACCGGTCCATATTAGGAGTTTTCACGGCATCCACCCCGTAACAACCCAGTTCGGGACGCATATCATCAGCCATTATAAAAAGCACATTCATTCGGGATACATCCTGTTGCGCCCGTAGCATAGACGAGATGCAGCAAGCTGTTCCACAAAGAAGCGTATATTTTATTGATATTCTGTTCTTCATTTTCGACCTTATCAAGACCTGCAATATACTAAAATATTACAGGTCTTATGCATCATTTCAATTCAAAATTATTTTGTCCATACCGGATTTTGTTCCAGATTCGTATTTAAAGCCAATTGTTTTAAAGGCAACGGATACAAATAATAATGTTCCTGCCATCCGGTGGGGGTATCGAAGAAATAAACATATCCTTCATCAGCACCTGCGCCACCCGTTACTTTCAATTTCTTGGCCGAAGCTCCCGTCACATACACACCCAACGGTTGTTTATTTACATACTCCCCTTTCTTCCATCTGCGCAAATCATCCAGCCGGAACCCTTCACCCATCAACTCAACTCGTCTCTCCCTGCGCACTTCCCATAAAAGAGCGGGAACGGAAGGATCACGCTTCGGATCAAAACCTTCATTAATATCATTTACCACCATTTTGGCTACATGAGCCCTTGCACGAAGTTTATTGATAGACTTGTCCGCAGCAGCCTGGTCAAACTTGTTCAATTCGCACATGGCTTCGGCATAATTAACCATCACCTCACCCATACGGAACAGCGGAGCATCTGTTGTATTCACCCCAGTTGCGTTGGTAGCTACAGTATGTGTATTGTAATATTTCCATACCCAGAATCCCATCTGCGAAGCGTTCCAGCCCTGTCCCCAGTTCATGTTCTTAAAGTGAGGTTGTCCTTGCACAGTGAATCCTTTGAAGTTGGAAGATGGCAAACGATGATAAGTCTCACCGGAAATTGTAGCCAATAAATCTATAAATTCCCTGTCCTGTGCGTTATCCGTATGCTTCCATCCGGCCGTACTGGGTCCGTTTTCTTTCTTCACCATATATGGAGGACATACCGTCAGATATAACCGGTAATCACGATCACGGAATTGTCCATAAATATCTTTGTCACCTCCATAACGGCTGGTCGTTGTACTGATCGGTCGTCCATCCGTACAAAGATAACTGTCCACCGCATCTTTAGTAGCTTCAATATAAGATTCACCTGTACGCACCATACGGGTTAAGCCATGCATCAATTGTCCGGTTTCATAAGCCTTATATAAAAGAATACCCGTTACTCCATCCAATGTCTCCGAGTTAAACAGTTCATCGTACTTAGGATGTACATCCGGATATTGACGAATCACCTCTTCGGAAGCACGGACACATTCTTTTAAATAAGTATCCGCATCCGACAAACCATGATATTTTCTCCAAGTTCCTTCAAACAAAGCAAAACGGGAAATAAGAGCCTTTACCACATACATGTTGATTGTGTTTTTCCCATCCGCTTCGATATCCTTACCAATATGTTCTTCCGCATACTTCAGATTAGACAGAATATTGGAAGCCACCAAATCACGACTATCCCGTTTGCCATATAGCTCGGGACTTTCCTCTGTCAAAGCGTGCTCTACCCAAGGAATACCACCAAATTTAGAAAGCATCTGAAAGTACTTGTATGAACGGAAAAAATATCCCACACTTCGCCAATGCTCCTTTTCAATATCATTCATTTTAGAATGATCAATATTATCAAGCATCAGATTAACACGACGGATATAATCGTAATCCCAATCATTAGACTCATCCGTAGCCTTTGCTTTGCGATATGCCCATTGACCTTCATATCCATTCAATCCTTTGATCATATTATCCGATTCAAAATCACCACGGAAAATTTCATCCGTTTGCCTTGTATCATACGCATATCCGAAGAACACATTATACAATCCCCATGTATACGTTTTAAAGTTATCATAGGTAGTAAAGACCGATGATTCTGTCTGCTGTCCCTTGGGATAAACCTCCAGAAATTCGTCATTCAGACAAGACGACATCAACAAACAAAGACTAACGCTTACACATAGTATATATTTACTCATAATAATAACTCTTTAAGTTGTGAAACAATCAGAATGAAAGATTTACCCCGAACGAATACTGTCTCATATACGGATAGGTAAAACCACGTTGTCCTAAATCATCCGTGACAGAACGTTCCGGATCAAGTCCCTTCGGCAAGTGATCGAACGTATAAAGATTCTCACCACTGAAGAAAACAGCCAGATTATTAACTCCAATCTTACTTATCCACTTGGACGGGAAATTATAAGAAAGCGTTATATTACGAATACTTAAGTACGATCCATCCTGTAAATAACGAGTTTGGACACGTGTATTGGCATTTGTATTTCCGGCTGCTTTCTCATAAATACGGGGGAAATAACTAGTTGTATTTTCCGGGGTCCAATAATTCAACTGTGAATCGTAAACGGTAGTCCAGGCATCATAATGCGGATAAAACAAATCGTTCATCACCCACAAATCCCGTTTACCTACTCCTTGCAGCAAGAATGACAGAGAAAAACCGTTCCAACTTGCACTGCCGTGAATACCATACTGATAACGCCGGGTATTATTACCGATGATTTTACGGTCTCCCGGATCTTTCGTTGTACTGGTTCCGTTGTTGATGATATTGTTACCATCCAAATCTTTATATAATATATCTCCCGGATTCGGATTATACCCTTCCACTTTGGCAATACCCGTTTTCAATTTACCTTCCGCATCGAAATCGTCTGCCGTATATAAACGATCGGTCTCATATCCCCAAATCTCACCCAGTTCCATTCCTACACGATAGGTTTCATTACCATTCTTGTCCTTACCGAATAATCCTGTTTCGTTATTGTATTTAGTAATCTTTGTTTTCGAATCGTACAGATTGAAACCTAAGCCATATTTCACTTTCCCGATCTGATCGTTCCAATCAACAGATATTTCCCAACCTTTAGAACGAAGATCAGCTGTATTCTGTAAAGGAGCACTTGCACCTAATACACCCGGAAGTTCAGAACCCGGAGCAAGCATACCCTTGGTATCCCTACGATACCAGTCGAATACCATATTCAATCTGTTATCCAATAATCCAAGGTCGAATCCCACATCAATTGTCGTCACTTTTTCCCAAGTAAAACTATTACTAACCAATGCGGCAGGTTTCAAGGTAGTAACTTTACTACCGGAAACAGTCCAATAAGCTTGCTCTGCATCCATGCCGGGAATGTATGCGTAAGGAGTGATACTTTGATTTCCTATGTTACCCCAAGAACCACGTAATTTCAAGTTGGAAAGAACTGAATTCAAAGGTTTCATAAATGCTTCCTCGCTGATACGCCATCCGACGGAAACAGAAGGGAAGAAACCGAAACGGCTATTCTTCGGGAATTTGGAAGAACCGTCATAACGTCCGTTCGTTTCAAGCAAATACTTACCGGCAAACGAATAGTTGAGACGATAGAACAACCCTCTTACCGTATAACGTTCAAATTTGTCTTTGGCAAAATAATCACCTGTCGACTGCGAGATAGACGGCAGCTCTTCATTAATCATATTCATACGCGACATCTCCGCATAACGGTAGTCACTACTTTCCTGATTGAAACCTCCCATCACCGTTACATCATGTTTGCCCCACGAATTGCTATAGTTAGCATAGAAGTTCAATGCATTATAATCCGTAATGCCATTGGAGTATTCATACTTGGAATTGGCAGTGGAAACTTCTTTCACAAAGTTGCCTCCATGTGCATAATAGAACTTCTTCTCAAATTTCGTTTTTTCATTACTTAGATGATTGAATGTATACTCACCGATCAACTTCACATTCTTTAAGGGAGTGATCGTCACCTTGCCGAAGACGCGAAGATTATTCTTCTGAATAGTGGTCGGATAGGCCAGATCAATCAAGTTACGAGGAGTATTGACCGGTAATTCTTCACCGTCGAGATTCATTGTTCCGGTAGGGAAATAAGAAGGGAATGCGACTGCTGCTCCCCATATACCATACCCTCCGGAAGTTTCCGGCAATGAAGAGTTGGAGTTCGTATATTTAATATCCAATTCCGGAGTAATCCATGAAAATACGTCCGAGCGGAGATAAGATGACACGTTGTAACGTTTGTACGTATCTTTATCCGAAGCCAGCACCCCATTTTCATTGACCATACCGAAGGAGAAGCGATAAGAAATATCTTTCGTACCACCGCCTACCGAAATATTATGAGTTTGCTGGAAGCCGATCTCCATCATATCATCGAAAAGATCAGTTTCCGCCAAGCTGTAGCGCAGCCCGTCCACCATAGCATAACCATCCGGATATGCAGACGGATTGGCATTATATTCCTTCAAAAGTCCCAACCAAGTATTTACGTTCTGACCGGTTTGATAATTGATCGTCCCCATATCTTTATAAGCTTGTACCGTTTGGAGTGGAGTAGCCTTATGAGGCATATTGGCAGGTCTGCTAAAGGAGAAATTATTCGAATAATTAATAGAAAGTTTAGTTGCCTCCGAACCTTTCTTCGTCGTAATCAGAATCACACCGAAAGCTGCCCGTGCTCCATAAATAGCGGAAGATGCCGCATCCTTCAAAACAGTCACTGATTCGATATCGTTCGGATCGAGCATATTAATATCCATCTCCACATTATCTACCAGCACCAGCGGTTTTCCATTCTTATCCAGACTGTTGACACCACGAATATTGAAACTCATTTCTTCACCGGGCCTTCCTGAATTACCTGTAATCTGCAAGCCAGGCATTGCCCCTTTCAAAGCGTCACTTACAGACACCACCGGACGATCACCTAAAACATCATCCATTTTCACACTACTCACCGCACCTGTCAGGTTTGCTTTCTTTTGTACGCCGTAGCCCACAACGACAATTTCATCTATTAACCGGGTATCTTCTTTCAGAGTTACATGGAGAGGACGTTGATCTTTTACCACCACTTCCTGTGTGGCATAGCCGATATACGATATGGATAAACGGTCATTCGGAGTGACCGTCAAGGAAAAATTGCCATCTATATCCGTAATGGTACCTTCCGTAGAATCGACCACTTTCACATTTGCCCCAATCACCCCTTCACCTGCAGGATCAGTGATCCGTCCTTTTAAAACAAACGCTTTTCCCTGTCTTTTCTGTGATATCACTGCATGGAACATAATCACCCGGTTTCCGTTCACTTCATAACTGACTTCCGTTCCCGCCAGCAATTGTCCCATCACATCATTAATAGTACCGTTATTTATATTCACAGAAACTTTCCTATTCAAATCAATGTCATTATTACGGATCAGGAAAGAGCAATTGCCTTGCTTCTTTATCACTTCAATGGCTTCTTTTAAAGTAATATTGTCTACTTTCACACTGAATTTCTTACTTTGTACCTGTGCCGATAGCTGGAAACCACCGGTTAAAGCATTACCTACAGACAAAAGTAGAAGCATTAATAATATCCTTTTTACTATTAATCTCATATTTCCACTATTAAAGGTTAACATAATATCTTTCTATACACCGCTGAACCGCCGATATATCTATCGACTAAGTTCCCAATCATATTTTGTTTTTTCTTATTTTACCTCCTTTTCTTATCAGTTATAAAGATAGTGTCTCCACTAACTTTCCATGTATATTGCTCTTCAACGTTGATTTCTCCCAATATATCATTGATACTTTGGTTACTATTAAAACATCCGGAAAAGCGTTCCGTTTTCAGACGCTCACTCTCTAAACAGATCTTCACCTGGAATTTGCGCTCCAGACGGTGTGCGATGTCGGCGAACGGAGCATTCTCAAATGTCAAGCCACCATCCAACCAGTCACAGGCAGAGCTGGCATTCGATTTCATTTTCTCCATGCACCCCGTACTCTTATCGTAAAAAGCCTGTTCGCTGGGGAATAGTTTCATCACCGAACCGGACACAGTGGATAAATTGACACGACCTTCCAACAAAGATACCATTACATAATTGTCATCATCATAAGCGCGGACATTAAAAACAGTACCCACCACCTTTACCTGCACCCCATTCGTATTTACGAAGAAAGGAATCTTCTCATTTTTCGCCACCCTGAAATATCCTTCGCCATCAAGCGTGACATCACGTTCACGAATGCCGAATCCACGGCAATAACGTAACACCGAACCAGCATTCAATGAAACCTCTGTTCCATCCGGAAGCACGATATTTGTCCGCGAACCGGCCGGCACTTTAATTTCATAAGGAGAATCCGCATTCGTATATACTTCCGTAAGATTTTCAGTATAAGTGTACCATAAGTAATTACAACTCAACAACAAAATAATTGCAGCAGCCACCTTCAGACATACGGGCACTGTCTTTCGTGGACGGACAGGCTTCATCTCTGCCGCGGCTATTTTTTCTTTTATCTGTGATAAATTAGCATCCTCTACTTGGGCAAATGCAGGCACAGAAGAAACAGCCCATACCGCAGACATCTCCCGGAAAATTTTAGCAGCATCTTCATGGGAAGCCAGATAAGCGAGCAGGGTCTCTTTCTCTTCTTCGGTACAGTCACCGGACAGATAGTTGCTTATCCGGATTTCCAATTCTTCTATATGATAAGAGTTATTCATATACGTACTTTTTCTATGTGTGTATATAACTGGATACGCAATAAAAAAAGAAACGTTTAAAAGAAAAGCAATTTTTTTTAGAGAAACATCAAAATAGCTATCATATAAGGAGTATCCAGTGATTCACGCAACTTAGTCAATGCTATTTTCATCTGCACTCTTACAGTGCTCACATTAATATTATGCTCCTCGGCAATTTCACTGTATGTCTTCCCCTCATACAAACTCGCTTTAAATATGGCACGGCATCTGGCCGGCAATTCCTCCACCTTCTTCATGATGATGGTATTCATTTCGCTATGCTCCAACGCCTGTAAAGGGTTATCGGAAGAAAGAATATGATTTTCGAGAAAAGTCCAGATCTCCTCCATTTGTTCTGTCATCTGTTTTTCATTGAAATAAGAAGAGCGCAGATAACTGATGCTCGCATTTTGAATGGCACGTCGCAAATAGGGAAGAGCCGGATAAGTGATGTGATGTCGATTCTGCCAGAAAGCAACAAAGACATCATTCACAATCTCCCCTGCCACCCTTTTATCATGTACATAATAAACGGCTATCGCACACAGATAAAGGTAGTAAGTATGATAGATTTTATCAAATGCTTTGGTATTACCTTGATTTAACTGTTCAATTAGATTTTCAGAGATTTCCGGTAGATTCATTCGTTATCTTTTTTATTAAAACTACAATCCCATCGGTATTTTCAACAAATACCAAACTATAAACAACAACGTCCAGACCATCAGAATACCTAATGAATATCTCCAGGTATATTTAAGCAATGAACCATACGTAATCTGCTTGTCATACTGTCGCATATAGGTGAGCACCAGAGGCATATAGAATAAGAAAGGAGTAATGGCATTCGTCGAGCTGTCTCCGATACGGAAAGCACATTGCGTTATATCCGGAGCAATTCCCATTTGTGCAAACATCGGAATAAAGATGAAAGACATAAAAGACCATTTGGAGGTAGCAGATACCATAATCAGGTTTATCAATGCCGTGAATAGAATAAACAGGACGAGAGCAGACAAAGGAGCCGGTTCAAATGAAGAAAGCAGGTCAGCTCCCATAATGGCCATACATTTGTCCAGATGAGAATATTCAAAACAGGCAAACATCTGCGCAGCAAAAAAAGCAATAACAAAATACACCCCCAGAAGTTTCATCGGCTGTGTAAGTCCTTCAATCACATCATTGTCTGTGCGATACCGTCCGGAACTGAATCCATAAGCCATTCCCGTAATACCTGCTCCCAAAGAAAGCAAAAACAAAATGCCGGCAATAAAAGGCGAATGCATCAAACCACCATTCACACCCCGCAAAATCCCATAAGAAGAAAAAGTAAGCCACAAGATAAGAGCTACATAGATCGCTGCCACAACAATGGAAATCATAATGGCACGCTGCTCTTTACGAGATAGAGGATGGTAAGCCGCCACCTTCATACTACCTTCATACTTACCTAACGTAGGAAGAAGCCATTTTTGAGTAATCCAATACACAATAGCCGTAATGGCCACTGTTGAAGCACTCATAAAGAAGTAATTGCAAAGAGGTTCTGTATTCCCCTGATAACCCGTTTGTGCCAGTGCAGCCTCTTGCGTGGTATGCGCCAACAACGGGTCCATCGTACTCAATACAATATTGGCACTATACCCGCATGCAACGGAAACATAAGCCGTAACAATCCCTGCAATCGGATGAAGCCCCACCCATTGGAACAGCATAGCAGCAATAGGCAATAAGATGATATATCCACCATCACCAATGGCATTCGACAGCAAACCAAGCACGATCACCCACCAGACAATCTTCCTCTTTTCCTGCCGGTTTCCCACCCCCATACGGATACATGCATCAATAAAACCGGAATGTTGTGCCACTCCCAGTCCGAACATCGCAATAATCACCATCCCCAACGGAGCAAAGCCCGTAAAGTTCTTGATAGCGTTCCGCAACCACCAACGGATTCCTTCCGGACTCAGCAAGCTTTGTACACGGATGTCCTCACCTGTCTGCGGCAATGTCACTTTCAATCCATAGATATCACATATCCATGAAAGAAAGACCACTGCCATTGTCAGCAGCAGGAACATCGTAGCGGGATGGGGCATGCGCCATTTATTCTTCATCAGGCTCCAGATTATCCAGATCGATAATGCGCAATTCCAATGCACGTACTGCCAACCGGGTAGCATTCACTCCCACCCGTTCCCCATTCGGGAAAAGGCGTCCGATAAGATCATTCTGCCGTTTTTCCAATGATTTCACACCAAAAGGCATCCCCTTCAGATTGGAAATCATCTCCTTCGTATATCCTAATGCCAGATGACGGAGAAAACGTTCGTCATATTCGTCAATATCATAACTGATGACAGCCTCCTGACGCTTGGCATCATTGGCTACAGATTTCTTGAAACGATCTACAATCTTTTCCAGAATCGGATAGTTGAATACCAATTTCTTTCCGTCCATCACAGCCTGTACATCTGTTTTCGTCAGGAGTTCACCTGTTTTGAGGATGATTCCGTCCGCACCGGCATTCAATACATCCACCCACAACTTCTCGTTCAGAATCTCACCCGTGAAGATCAGTACCCGAACTCCTTTGTAACGTTTGAATATATTCTTGCAAATATCAACACCGATGGTCGTAGAACCTCCCAGTCCTAAGTCCAACAATACCAGGTCGGGAAGCCGGGCCTCCATCAACGGCCAAAACTCATTTTCCGTCATGGCCGTGCCGATCACTTCCGCATTCGGTATTTCATGACGGAATATTTCTTCCGTCCCTTTCAACTCCAGTTTTACATCCTCTACAATAATAACTTTAAACTTCTGTTCTTCCATATTCCTTATCTACTAACTTTTATGTGTTTTCCTTTTATCTTTGCGGAATGGTGAAATAAACCGTAAACCCGCCTCCTTCAGCCGGCTCGGCATTGATACGGCATCCCCTACGTCCCGCAAATTCATCGTGGTCGCGGATGATCTGCTTGCATACCAGATATTCCGTTCCCCTCAACTCCCCTTTTTCACCGGAAGTCATACGTGCCAGATTCGGATAAAACAGTTGATTCAACTCTTCCACACTCTTCTCACGTCTCGTATCCGTAAAGAGGAAACGAATATATTCATGATCCTTACGTGCCTGCAGACGTATCACTCCATCTTCACGCACAGTCAATGCTTCATCAATCAAATTCTCCAACAGAAAACGCAACTGATTCACGTCTCCCATCACCTTCGCCTCCATCGGCTCTATCTCCAGTTCTATCCTCTCCGGCCTATTCTTCATCCACTTCTTGAAATATTTCCCCGCAGCATCCCAAAGTTCCTGTACCGGAATCACGGTACGCCGGAAAGTGACTTCCTCGAGTTGACGGGAAGCACACGAACTCAAAATCGTAAAGATTCCCTTATAGTATTCAATCAACTCCGTCATCGTCTCTACCGCTTCACGCTCCTCCGTTTCCGAAAGATTCAGCTCATTCAACCGTCCTACAATCTGTTTGATCTTATTCGGATAATAAACGGTCTCATGTTTAATAGTCGACAGACAGTTGTCAAGCACCATATTCTGTACATGCAACATGCTGTCTTCCCAGGAAGCCCGGCGTGTTTCTTCATGTGCCGACTCAATGTCCCGGTATTGGGTAGCCAGTTTCACCACTGCGTTAAACACGACAATAGTCACATAACGCGCTACCAGTTCAAAAAGCAACCGATCCGTCTCCAGTTCCGTTCCCTCCCTGCGCTCCAGATAAAGCACACCGACACATGGATGCTCGCCCCCTGTTTCCACCATCAGCGGAATGGCCTGAAGATGCTGTCCGGAAAGATATTCCCCGGAATTAAAACACTGCTCTACCATCTCCGGCATTTCCTGTCCGGGACGAGAAGCATATTCCAGCCGGTGTGTCGTTTCGTTATAAACAGCAATTCCCATCCGGTCAATCGTCAATAATTCATTGACCGAATCGAATGCTTCATCCACAATACGTTGAGGAATTTCTTTAAGCGTACTTTCTTCCCGTTGGAGAGCCTCTGCCTTTTCCTGTTCCTGTGGTCTGACCAAAGATGCGGCAAACACCTTCCGGTTAATTTCAAGTACCTGCTCAAGATTCAAACGATTCTGCAAACGTTTTCTCATGTACAGGAAATAATATCCGACCAACGAAACAACCAATAGAACAAAGCATAAAATAATTCCCACCGTCTTATTGGTATTCGAACGCTCCAACTGCCGGCAATACGCTTCGAGAGTTTGATCCTCTCCCTGCAACTTATACAAATCCGTGAATGCCGAATTATTATAACTGTATGCATCCAACTGTTTCAAAGCCAGGAAAGCAACCGACGCCTCATTCCTGATATCCAGAATTACATGATAATCCGAATCAAACAGTTCATTCCACCAACTGATTTCAGCAGGTGTTCCTTCACCTACCAGCTTCATATACCGGTGTGGCCGATCCGGACGCGCATATTTTTCATAATGCTCATTCAGAAAAAGCATGGCAGAATCTATATATTGCAAAGCTAACTCATAATTTTCGTCCACATTGGCAAAATAGGCGGCATTGGCATAATCCGACGCTACATCCAGCAGATCCTCATACGCAGAATCCGTAACTACTATAACCGGATCGTCGTCCTGCAACATGGGAGGAGCCGGATCATGCAGACAAGAAACCATGCTCGACGGAAGCATCAAGCAAAGTAGCAATCCCCCCATCGCTTTACGCACTCCCGAAGGCAAACGGAAATAGAAACGACTTCCCTTCCCCAGTTCACTCTCCACATCAAAGACGCATCCCCGGAACACATCATTCGTTTTCTTATACTTCTCAATAATGCCCTTGCAATTCATCAATCCGAAACCACTGCCTTTGTTTTCTTTCAACACTTCCGGATCAGCTGCATTCTTCATTCCGATCACACGGGAATCATATACCTTCTCACCAATGATGTGCGCCACATCCTCTTCGGAAATACCTCTTCCGTTATCCTCCACGGAAATCTCGATATATGCATCCTCCGTAGTGCGGGCATATACTTTGATGATTCCTCCTTCCGGAGTATATTTACGGGCATTTTCCGCCAACGTATTAATCATAAACAGAGTCAGTGCCCGGTCGGCCTTCACCATCACCGTGGCCGGTTCAATCTCCAACTTCTGATTTTTCATTTCAAAAGCACGTCTTCCCTTGCCTAGCAACTCAAACAGCTCATTGAGATTGAAAGTCTCAATATTCAGGCTAAGCGTTCCCTGCTTCATCTTAATCCAAAGAGCCAGAATATCGTTGTACTCATTAATCGTAGTTACCAGCTCGTCAATGTATTGATACTTCTCTTTCTTGATCTTCGCATTATCAATATACCCCCGCTCCGTCAACTTATGCACCTCGTTCAAGATCCGGTCGATATAAGGATTAATCCCATTGACAATCGCCAGACAAGCCTTCTTGATCAGATTCTGGCGTTTATTTCCCGCAATATGTTGTTCGTAAACATACCGTTGCTTTTCCAGCTGCATCCGCTCGTCGCTCAACGCTTCTACCATCTGCTCATTGTCCGCAGCCCAGATAATATACGGCTCAAGCACATGCACTAACGCTTTCTCATCACGGTTCAACCGATGCAGAGGAACCAATGCCGCTTTCCCCTCCTCCGGAATTTCCAGTTGAAGACGTCCTTTTCCAAATAATTGATCAATGCCTTGTTGAATGAACGGAACATTCATCGGAATAGACGAAGTAATATCCCGGCAAAGAGTCAGAATCCGTTGCAGCCGTTCCACGTCTACCTGATTCCTTATTTTAGACCGTTTATTAAAAAACCACCAGAGAATAACCACCAGCACCAGCCCGACAATAACCAGAAAAAGTACAATCGTCATTTGTCGTGAATCAGCTTCCAAAGAAAGATAGCGGCTCTCCAACTCCTTATCCTGACGGGTATAATTCAAGATATCCAAGTATATGTTCCGGTTGTAATCAGAAGCATACTTCATCCCGAGTCCCGCATACGATACACTCAATTGCTCCCGGATCCTGGAGATCCATTCAGGTACCGTCCTTACATTTTCCTGCGTGATCCACGGAACCCCGGTATAAGTGGTGTCTCCTTCTGCAAAAGTACGCAGCTTATCCAATGTATCCGCCGCATGGTGATAATAAAGAACATGATGCCGGTTCACACAATCCAACGCTTTGGCAAGCGTATCCAATGCCTCTGAATAATGTCCGTGCTCATTCATATATTTACCGATAGACACATACGCACCGGCAATCTGATACAAATCATGATACTCGCGGAACTTTTCAAGCGCACGCTGTGCCATTCGCAAAGGCAAAAGCGAATCTACCGGAAAACCGAACTGATCCAGTGCATATCCCCTTCTCGTCCGGAAAAGTTCGAAATTACGGGGGGAAACCATCAGATTAGCCAATCCTTGCAGACCATTCCCTTCGAAATAAGGATGATGGGTCTGAACAGCCATCCGCCACGTAGTATAAAGTTGGTCGAACTCACTCATTTTCCGGTCTTCCGGCTGGGTCTCTTCCACCAATGAGGCCGAACCTTTGATGTAATGATAATACAGCAACTGATTGGTATCCGCCAATACTTCATCTTCCGGAATCTGATTGAGAGACACAATAGCCTCTTGCCGTTGCTGAAGGTAATAGTAATAAATCGAAGAAACGATGAAGAATTCAGTGAACGCATAATCCAGCCGAAGTGTTTCATGACGGTCGGCAAATAAATCGCTCTCCTCCCGAATACGTTTCATGCGCCGGAGCGCACTGTTGCGATAATCATAAAACTCTTTGTTCATCGCTGTCCGCTGACAGATTTTCATCAGCCCGATGTCGGCAATCAACAGTTCAAGCTCATTTTTAGTCAGTCTATATACCTCCTTATGCCATGCTTCCGCCCGGTCAAAATCCATAGCCATAAAAGCACAGAATCCCAGGTTGTTGGCAGCTTCTGCTTTCCCCGATTTATAGAAATTCACCTGCCGATAGGCTTCATCGGCATATTTATAAGAAGAATCCAGGTTCCGATAACGATAAGCGTACGCTTTCCCGTTTAAGGAATCAATCAGGCGCACCTCTTTGGTGGGCACCATATCAGTGCACGAAAAGAAAGAGGCAAACAACACGAAACCTATTATATATAAAGGAAAGCGTGAACTCATTTTTGACTATTAACTGTTTTCAGCAAGCAAATCTACAAATATTTCCGATAAGTTGGAGAGAAAAATATTTTTTATACAATAAGTCCTTCTAAATAATAAGAGAAATTCCTACCTTTGCAAGCAAATTAACAAATAGGTAACATCTATTACAAAATGAGCGAAAAAGCACCCTTTATGGTATTCTCGGGAACAAACTCGAGATATCTTGCAGAAAAAATCTGCGCAAGCCTGGATTGTCCTCTGGGAAATATGAACATCACCCACTTTGCCGATGGCGAATTTGCGGTTTCGTATGAGGAGTCAATTCGAGGCGCACACGTATTTCTGGTTCAATCCACTTTCCCAAACTCAGACAACTTAATGGAACTTCTCCTGATGATTGATGCAGCTAAGCGCGCATCTGCCAAGAGTGTTGTAGCCGTAATCCCCTATTTCGGGTGGGCACGTCAGGATAGAAAAGACAAACCTCGTGTATCGATTGGCGCTAAGCTGGTAGCCGACCTTCTATCCGTTGCAGGGATCGACCGACTGATTACGATGGACTTGCATGCAGACCAGATTCAGGGATTCTTCAATATCCCGGTAGATCACTTGTACGCATCAGCGGTATTCCTCCCTTACATCCAGTCTTTACAACTGAAAAACCTGGTTATTGCCACACCGGACGTAGGAGGCTCCAAACGTGCCAGCACTTTCTCCAAATACCTGGGTGTACCATTGGTACTCTGCAACAAATCACGCGAGAAAGCCAATGAAGTGGCATCCATGCAAATCATCGGTGACGTAGAAGGTAAAAACGTGGTATTGATCGACGATATCGTAGACACAGCGGGAACCATCACCAAAGCTGCCAACATCATGATGGAGGCCGGTGCCGAATCCGTGCGCGCTATCGCCAGCCATTGTGTGATGTCTGATCCGGCTTCTTTCCGTGTACAAGAGTCCGCTTTGACGGAGATGGTATTTACCGACAGTATTCCTTATACTAAAAAATGCGCGAAAGTAAAACAGTTGAGTATTGCCGGTATGTTTGCAGAAACAATCAAACGAGTCATGAATAACGAATCTATCAGTTCACAATACATCATTTAACCGATGATCATTGATAAATGAGAATGGGCCGCGCCATGCGCAGCCCATTCTCTCGTTTATCAATGATCACTTATTGAAGTCTTCCGTATTTATAAGTTCCCTTTCTGATCACCTTTCCCTCTTTATCCGTTTCTACAAAAGGACCGTCTTTCTTTCCTTGTTTGAAAAAGCCTTCGAAACGATTACCGTCTTTGTCGGTCTGCACACCTTGACCCTCTTCCAATCCATCGACGAACCCTCCTTTATATTGCATGCCGACAACGGTTTTCAGAGTACCTTGTCCATTCGGGCGGTTATCTTTCCACTCTCCGTCATAAACATCCCCGTTGCTCCATTTATAAACTCCCTTGCCTTCACGTTTGTTGTTTTTCCAGTTACCTTCGTACACAGCGCCATTTGCCCAGGTAAAAGTACCTTTTCCCTCCTGCATGCCATTTTTGAAATTGCCTACGTATTTATCACCGTTAGCATGATAATAAACCCCTTCGCCGGTACGTTCACCCAAGAGATATGAACCTTCGTAACGGTCGCCCGTATGGAAGTAGTAAGTCCCTTTTCCGTGTTGGATATCATCCGCCCAGTCACCATTATATTTATCTCCATTGGTATATTCAAATATCCCTTTCCCGTGACGGACATCATCTTTCCAGTCTCCTTCATATTTAGAGCCATCGTCCCAGTTCATGGTACCTTTGCCGTTCTTCTTATCATTTTTCCAGTGGCCGGTATAATGGGCACCGTTTGCCCAGGTGTATGTCCCTTCCCCTTCACGCTTGTCGTTCATCCAGTTGCCGACATACAAATCACCGTTATGATAATACATGGTTCCTTCCCCATGCTGATAATCCTGAAACCACATACCGTCGTAACGGTTGTTATTCATAAAATAATAGATTCCCTTTCCGTGCTGCTGGTCCTGAAACCACTGTCCTTCGTACTTCTCTCCATCGGGAAACATATAAGTTCCATATCCTTCACGTTTCCCTTTCACATATTCTCCTTCAAAGACATCCCCGTTTTTAAAGACCGTTTTACCTTTTCCATTCGGTTTCCGTCCTTTCATCTCCCCGGTATAGACACTACCATCCTTGAAAGTATAGTTGCCGATTTTTATTTCAGTGGAGAATACATCTTTGATTTTTCCGAAAAATCCGCCTTTTTTCCCTTCATTTTCCTGGGCCATCACTCCCTCTTGTGCAAGAAGAGCCAACAAAAGTGTAGTATATAGATATTTCCTCATCAGTTTTAGTCATTACTCATGTTAGAATTACAATTTGGACAAAGATACAATTTCTATCCCAAACAGCCCACTTTTGGAAAGCAAATTATGACAACTTTTTACCTGCAATGACCTCTTTTAATGTCTCTTTGCACAAATAGCGCTGTGCCAGATCTTGTATTTCCACGGGAGTAACCTCGTTCACAGCCTGCAGAGAACGTGAGAAATAATCATCATCCAGACCGGAAGTAGCAATAAAGATCCACGCATCCGAAAGTGAGAAAGAAGACTCGTAATTACGGCACATCTCTCCCAACATATAGTTGCGCACGATCGTCAGCTCCTCCTCAGACACAGGTTCCTGATGCAGGCGGTTTATTTCATGATACACTTCCTGTATCAGCGGTTCCACATATTGATTATCCGTTTCTGTCGAAATAACCAGCAACCCACTATCCGGATAAAGCATGATTCCTGCCGAAATACCATACGTATACCCCTTCTCCTCACGGATATTGGACATCAGCCGACTGCCGAAATAACCTCCGAACAAAGTCATCAACACCCGGAGTTTCAGGTAATCGGGATGATCGCGGGTAATGGTCGTATATCCCATCTTTACAGCACTCTGCATCGCATCCTCACGCTCTATGAAAATTCTCTTCTCGGGAACGGCAGTGCAAGGGAAACTTAACTTCGATACCTGCTGCCGAAGTGGATGGAAAGAGGTGCCAAATATGTCTGTCACCCGGCTGATCATATCCTCCGTGACCTTGCCGGACAAGAAGATAGAGCAATTCCCCGAATGATAATACCGTTTATAAAATTCCCGGAGCACCTCCGGGGTAATGGCATGATAATCTTCCTCCACCACGATTCTGCCACATGGATGCTGTTCGCCATAAAGCGACTGCGACAGTGTGCGCTGTGCCAGAAAATCAACCTTGGAAGTATTGACCAAGTATTGTTGGATATTGGCATCGAGAATCGTACGCAACTCCTTCTCAGGGAAAAGCGGTTCTTTAATCATGGATTCCACCACCTCCAACGTTTTTGCCAGATACTTGTTCAAGGAATAAACCGTGATATAGGCATATTCCGGCGAGCTGGACAGTTCGAGCCATGAGCCGTAGTAATCCAGCTTTTCAGCCATGGCGGCAGCCGTATATTTCTCCGTACCTTCGCGCAGCATCCGGTTCGTAAACAACGCCTGCAACTTCTGCGACTGTCGCCAGCTTCCCCCGGCAAACAGCACATCCATGCGTACCACCTCCTGTTCGCCCGCATGGATAACAGCCAACGGAATACCGTTTGGCAACGTCATTCGAACGGGAGGAAGTATACCGAAGTTTTTCAGGGGCTGTATTTCAGGTTGTATCGTACGATCCATAAGATTAGATTCTATTCTTCAAAAAATCTTCCGCCCGTTTCAAGTCTTGCGGGGTATCGATTCCAATCGTTTCCACTTCGCTGATGCCTACCTTTATCTTATATCCGTTCTCCAGCCAGCGAAGTTGTTCCAGAGACTCTGCCAGTTCCAGCGAAGACTGTGGAAGCCCGGTAATCTCTTTCAGCACCTCCGTACGATACGCATACAATCCGATGTGCTTGTAGTAAGTATGCCCCTTGAGCCACTCCTGTTTCTCGGCATTCCGCTGATAAGGAATGATCGAACGGCTGAAATAAAGAGCATTCCAATTCTTGCTGACCACCACTTTCGGTGAATTCACATTTTCCAGTACGGCAAACGGTTCATCGGCAGTAAACGGCTTCACCAGCGTAGCAATCTGCGTGGTTACATCCTCGAAACAAGCCTTTACCGCCTCCAATTGCGAAGGCTGGATAAACGGTTCATCTCCTTGTATATTCACCACGACGTCAAAGTCACCTCCGATCTTCGTGCAAGCTTCATAGCAACGATCCGTACCGCTTTTGTGGTGAACAGAAGTCATCACCACCTTTCCCCCGAACGCCTTGACGGCTGCTTCGATGCGTGCATCATCCGTAGCCACGTAAGCGTCGTCCAAAACGCCTGCCACTTGTTCGTACACGCGTTGTATGACCGTTTTTCCACCCAGCATCGCCAACGGTTTCGCCGGAAAACGGGTGGATGCGTAGCGGGCAGGTATAATTCCAAGAAATTTCATCTACTTACTAAATAATGAAGAGTGGAAAGCAGATAACGACTGTTGTATGTATCTCCTTTGCCAATCCTCCGGTTTTAATATTTGGTTATCATATAAAAGCATGTCAATATCCAGACAAACCTTCTCCTGTTTCTTATCCTCCGGATGACGTCCGGACCTCCGTTCGATCTCTTTCAGCATTTTCCTCACGGTCTCCTCCTCCTTGTCGGAAAAGAACAGAACCACTTGGTTGGAAAACAGAGCCGGATTCTTGAAAAACAAAGGTTGGGTTTCCAGTTCGGGCGCAAAACAGATGGAAGAGAACAATTCCGTCAGCTTCTGCCTGGCAAAAATCAGATTCTCTTTCCTGTTGTAATTACTCCCTATGCAAACAATATACTTGTGCACCTCTTCGTTAATTGAAAAGATCGTCCAATCCCACTTCTTCTATCACCTCTCCGTCCGGAGTTTCCGAACCGGCACACGGGTCGAATCCTTCGGGGAGTTGGAATCTCTCCTGCTGGTCGTATCCCAACGTCGGGTCATCATACACCTTCTTCATATACATCGCCCAGATAGGCAAGGCGGCGGCGGCCCCCTGTCCGTATGTCATTCTGCCGAAGTGGATGTCACGTTCGTCACCTCCCACCCAACAGCCGGATACCAGTGACGGGGTGAATCCCATAAACCAGGCATCGGAGTTTTCATTGGTCGTTCCCGTCTTTCCTCCCATATCGGCGGTAATCCCGTATCGGCGGACACGCCCACCCGTTCCCTCATTGATAACGGCACGCAGCATGACCAGCATCTTGTAAGTGCTCGAAGCGCTTATCACCTCTTCCATCTGCGGTGCAAAAGTAGAAATCACATTACCATCGTTATCCTCGATGCGGGTGACGAACAACGGAGCTACCCGGATGCCTTTATTGGCGAAAGCCGTGTATGCGCTGACCATCTCACCCACCGAAATCTCACAAGGTCCCAGGCACAGTGAAACCACCGGATCGATGTCCTTATTGCGTACCCCGAAACTATGGATCAGGCGTACCAGATCATACGGGTTGAGTTTCCCCATCAGATAGGCGGAAATCCAGTTATCGGAATGTGCCAGTCCCCATTTCAGGGTCACCATTTCCCCATAACGCTTATTGTTTGCATTGCGTGGCGACCAGGGAATTCCATTCTCGTCGATCAACGTTTGCTCCACGTGGCGCGCCTGGTCGCACGGAGAAAATCCGTTCTCCATGGCCAATGTATATAAATACGGTTTAATGGTAGACCCCACCTGACGACGTCCCATCATGGCCATATCATACTGGAAGTATACATAATTCGGTCCGCCCACATAAGCCTTCACGTGTCCGCTCAGCGGATCCATCGACATGAATCCCGTCCGCAAGAACGATTTGTAGTAGCGGATCGAATCCATCGGTGTCATAATCGTATCCTTATCTCCCTTCCAGGAAAAGACCGTCATCTCTTCCGGCGTATCGAACGCCTTACGGATCTGTTGTTCCGAAGCTCCCGCCTGTTTCATGAGACGATAACGTTCCGTCTGTTTCATGGCTTTCGTCAACAGCTCCTCCACCCGCTTCGCAGTCAATGAACGTGCATACGGAGCGTTCTTACTCCCCTCTTTCTCTTTGAAGAATGCCGGTTGCAGGTAGTTCCCCAAATGCTCTTTTACAGCCTCTTCGGCATATTGCTGCATGCGCGAATTGATCGTGGTGTAAATCTTCAATCCATCCGTGTAGATGTTGTAATTCGTACCGTCTTTCTTCTTGTTCTTCGCACACCAGCCGTACAACGGGTTCGTTTCCCAGGCGATGGAATCTTCGTAGTATTTCTGCATTTGCCAACCGCGATAATCACTCTTTACCGGTTTCGGCGCTGTCATGACGCCACGGAGATATTCGCGGAAATACGTGGCCAGTCCCTCCTTGTGGTCAACGCGGTTATACCTGAGTTTCAACGGGAGAGCCTGTAAAGAGTCGCATGCCGCATCTGTGATATATCCGGCTTTACGCATCTGATCGAGCACCACATTACGGCGCCCGCGAGAACGTTGATTGAAACGAACCGGATTGTAGAGTGACGGATTCTTACACATACCCACCAGCGTAGCCGCCTCCTCCATTTTCAACTCTTTGGGGTCGCAGCCGAAATAGGTATGTGCAGCCGTTTTGATACCCACGGCATTGTTCAGAAAATCAAATTTATTGAGATACATGTTCAATATCTCCTCTTTGGTGTAGTAACGCTCCAGTTTCACCGCAATCACCCATTCAATCGGTTTTTGGAACAGACGTTGCAGTGTATTTCTGGCCACCTTTTCCGTAAACAGCTGTTTGGCGAGCTGTTGCGACAAGGTACTCCCCCCTCCTGCATTTTTCTGAAACATCAAGCCGCGTTTCACAAACGCACGGAACAACGCTTTGACATCGATTCCGGAATGTTTGACAAAACGGACATCTTCCGTTGCAATAAGGGCATGGATAATATGGGGTGACAAATCTTTGTAGGCCGTGTACACCCGATTTTCCTTGCTGTAAGACCAGGTGCCGAGCACTTTTTCATCTTCAGAAAAAATCTCCGTTGCAAATTTATAGCTCGGATTCTCGAGCTCCTCAACAGGAGGCATATAGCCAATCCAACCTTTTGAAATGGAGACAAATACCATCACGATAGCCAGTAGTACGACTGCTAAAAATATCCAAAGAGCTTTTATTATTTTTCGAATCATGTTTTTCTTGCTTAAAATAACGCGTTTAATCAAGATGCAAATGTAGATAAAATTCGCTATTCAGCCAACGGTTGGATTAGATTTTCTATTTTGTTAAAAGATGGAAGGGCACTACTGTTCCCACAGGAGGAGACAAACTTTAATGGGCCGGTGTACTCCTCCGGCATGAATTTCAACTCAATCTCCCGATAGCGGTGCAGGAAAACATTGTACATCCATTGTATCGATAGGGTCCGTCTTCCTGCGCATGGCTTCATCGGCACAGACTGTGGGACCCGTTGGCAAAATTGCGATGTTTCGTTGTTGCGGATGGACGGAAAGAAACGGGAAACGGTGTTTCCGCCCTGTTTCAATGGCGGAAATAACAGGAATCGACCGATGATAGCTCCTTTCCGACCGGAAACAAGCTGAAAACGTTGTCTTTTTCTTGGCGGAGGATGGGATGAAGGAAAAGACATCGTTCTTTAGTATCTTTTTGGGTCGGATAAAGCTGAAAACCGCGTTTTTTCCTTGCCGGAGAACCGGATGAAGGAAAAAACACTGCTCTTTGGTATCTTTTGGGGTCGGAAGAAGCTGAAAACCGCGTTTTTTCTTTGCCGGAGAATTGGGTGAAGGAAAAAACACTGTTCTTTAGTATCTTTTTGGGTCGGAAGAAGCTGAAAACCGTGTTTTTTTCCTTGCCGGAGAACTGGAAGAAGCTAAAAACAGCCTTCCCGAGTTGTCTTTTTCCTTTCTCCTTGCAAAATTTCAACGATTACTCACATTTTTCTCATCCACCGTTCCCGTTTCAGGCGGACAAGGAAAATCATGCCCCGGAAACATAGCTCGACGCACATGGCTATCCATACCCCTTTCAAGCCCAGGGAGGGAGCGAGCAAAGCAGCCAGCGACAGACGCACAGCCCAGATACTGAAAAAGTTCATCATACACGGCACGAGCGTGTCGGCCGCACCGACAAAAACGCCGTAAGCCACAATCGAAGCGGCAAACATCGGCTCGGCAAACGCTTCGATGCGCAGAGCCATCACGCCCAATTGCCGAATCTCCTCGACAGGGGTCATCAAGCCGATAATCTGGGGGGCGAACATGTACATGAGCACACCCATCAGACCCATGACCACCATCCCCGTGCACACCGTCATGCGGGCAAAGCTGCGGGTCAACTTCCAACGCCCGGCTCCGATGCTTTGTCCGACCAGTGTCGTAGCGGCATCGGCAATTCCGTAACCGGGCATGTAACAGAGGCTTTCGGCCGTGATGGCAAACGAATTGGCGGCAA
The DNA here is from genome assembly GCF_041227145.1 of Bacteroides sp. AN502(2024). NCBI lineage: Bacteria > Pseudomonadati > Bacteroidota > Bacteroidia > Bacteroidales > Bacteroidaceae > Bacteroides > Bacteroides sp. AN502(2024). The sequence continues at coordinate 172,213 of NZ_JBGFSP010000009.1, forward strand.
TGGCGAAAACGCCCAACGGAGCCACGATAACGGTTGTCATGATTTGTGCGCCGCAGATGACCACGTGTTCTATCCCCATCGGGAAACCGATGCGAAATGCCTTTTTCAAGGTCGCGGCTTGTGGCCGGAAACTCCCTCGTCCGCCGGCTAACCTCAATTTATCGGAGCGGGCCCAAAGGTACCACAACAATATGCCGGCAACCACCGCTTCGGCAGCAACCGTACCCAAAGCCGCACCGCCTACGCCCAGTCCCGCCCCCGGCATCGTGAAAGAGAGGCCCGCCACACTCCATGTGCGTGAAGGAAAAATCAGAAAGAAGTTCAGGACGACATCCAATACGCACATCGCCACACCTGCCAGGCTCGGTACGTTCATGTTGCCGCTGCAACGCAGCATCCCTCCGGCAAGGAAGTTCATCTGCAGGGCGGGCAGAAAGAGTGAGAAGATGCAAAAGTAGAGCGACGCATCGTGACGGATGGAAATATCGCCTCCCAGCCAACCGGGCAACGCACCGCTGATTGCCATGCCAAGCGCGGCGAGCAGCAGACTGAAAACAAGCGTGGATGTAAGCGACTGCCGCAACACCGCACGTGCGCCTTGCATATCGCCTGCACCGATTTTATGCGCCACCTGCACGGAGAACCCCGTAGCGGCTGCCGTGCAAAGTCCCCAGAATAGCCATGTGGTCGTCGAGACCAGCCCTATGGAGGCGGATGCTTCGGCTCCGAGACTTCCCACCATCGCCGCATCGATATACTGCATCACAATGGAGGAGAGCTGGGCAATGACAGCCGGAACACTGAGCAGCACGGTCAGGCGCAACTGTTGTCCCCATGTCATCGGTTTACCATCGCGTATCAGCGCAAGCAGACCGTCTGTTTTCTCTGTCTGCATCCTCATTCGTTCCGTTCTTTAACGAGTTTGACTCCGATTCCGGCTGTACGACTGGCAATTGACTCCCACTCCATAGGCTATTGTTTTTCGTTCTTATCGATATCCCGAATGTATTTGGCAGGCACGCCACCCACTACGACACCGGCCGGTACATCCTTGTTGACCACCGCACCTGCGGCAATGACAGCATCATCACCGATCGTCACACCTGCCAGAATGGTTGCGTGTGCACCAATCCAGACCCCTTTACCGATCCGGATAGGCGCATGATACAGGTTCTGTCTATCTTCCGGAACCAACCCGTGATTTAATGTAGCCAACACCACGCTGTGCCCTATCAATGCCCCGTCACCGATGAATATACCTCCTTGATCCTGAAACTGGCAACAAGCGTTGATAAAGACATTTTTCCCCACGTGGATATTCTTTCCGAAATCGGTATAAAACGGAGGAAACATACGGAATGATTCATGCACCTCACTCTCGGTAATCCGACTGAAAAGGGAAACAATCTCTTCAGGTGTATGGTATGAGCAGTTCAGGTCGAACAGCAACCGACGGGTGTTGTCGCTCTGCTCGCGCATGAAGGTGATCATTTCTTCACCCCGCAGCGGTTCTCCTGCGGCAATCATCCGCTGGAAATGCTGTAAATCCATATCGCTTAGCAATTTCTGCCCATTTCGTAGGCTTCATTCAACTTAGGATTGCCTTTTATTTCTCCCACATGCCACACACCGCCGCAAAACAGCGTTCCTTTTACGGTCGGATTCTCCAGGCAGTCGAGAAAGCCCATGAAGTTGGCAACGATGCGGTCCATGATGGTGTCATCGTCCTCGGCAGCCGTGGCTATGAAATAGAAATCCTTGTTCTTCATCTCGGTATAAGGGCCGCAGCAACGGTCTATCAATGTCTTCATCTGCGCACTCATCGCATAGAAATAGACCGGCGTCCCCATGACAATGATATCCGCCGCGAGTATCTTTTCGATAACTTCTGCCGCATCGTCTTTCTGCGGACAGGGCTTTTTGTCCCGGCTGCATACGCTACATCCCGTGCAGGGGTGTATCGTCTTGTCGCGCAGGAATATTTTCTCCACTTCGTTGCCATGATCCATCGCTCCGCGCATAAATTCATCGCAAAGCGTATCGGAATTGCCGCCACGACGGGGGCTGGACGATAAAATCAACACTTTCTTTGTCATATCCTTTTGTTCTTTTTATACCTTACCCATACCGGACTCCTGTCGTAGAAGCGATGACCATTTACAGGGGTCGGCATGGGTTCGTTTCCTATTTGAGTTCAACCAATTCATATTGCTGACTTCCCATACCGAGCTGTTCGGCATAGTCGAGCGTGTGCATCCCGTGGCGCGAATCGATGCGTTCGATCAGATGTATCTTTCCGTGGTCTTTGGAGGCACGAACCAAATCTGTACAGGCGCGGTCGAGTGCCACCGGGTCGAGCGAAGCGAGAATACCGATGTCTCCCATCCTAGGGTCTTCGGGCGAGGAATCGCAATCGCAGTCCACCGAAAGATTGTTGGCCACGTTGATATAAAGAATCTTATCACCGCAATGGTCGATGATGGCTTTTGCAGCTTCCGTCATCGATTCCAGAAAATCATCCTGCGGAGGAAGATTGCCCCAGACTTTGCCTGCGTCCTTGCTCTTCCCGGCCGAATGAATCCACGCTTTGCCGCCCGACGAGGCGATGCCGATGGAGATGTTCTTGATGGCACCGCCGAAACCGCCCATCGCATGGCCTTTGAAGTGCGAAAGGACAACGGTGAAGTCGTAGTTCAGATAGTTCTTGCCGACAAAATCCTCTTTCAGGTGCTTGCCACCCTTTACCGGCAGCGAAACCTCCCCGTCGGCATCCATGATGTCCACTTTGGCGACAGCCGTAAAGCCGTGGTCGGCGGCGGCTTTCAGATGTGCTTCCGTATTAGCGCGTCCTCCGCCGTAGGCCGTGTTGCACTCCACAATCGTACCGTTTACTCTCTTTACGAGCGGTGCGATGAGTGCCGGCTGGAGGAAGTTGTGTCCGCCCGGCTCACCGGTCGATAGTTTCACCGCCACTCTCCCCTCGGCTTTGCGGCCGAGTGCTTCATACACCTTCACCAGGTTTTCCGAATTGATTTCCTTGATGAAATAGACTTTCGGGAGTTCGGAGGAGCCGCCCGAAGTTTGCTTCTGCGCCTGCGCGCATCCCGTTGCTGCCAACGACAATGCCGTTGCCGCCATGACCATACTCATCATCTTTTTCATAATACATTATAATTTAGCGATTAAAAATTCAGATGGATACCTGCCGTCACCGTTGCTCGCGGCATCGGATATCCGGCATTGATTTCGTAACGCTGCGCCAACAGGTTCTCTCCGCGTGCCCAGATGTCGAGCCATTTCGTGGCATGGAATTGTCCGCGGAGATTCCACAACACGAAATCTTCGGTCGTTTCCGTACCCCGCCCGTTGGTAACGACCGAAGTATAAAGCCCGTCGATATATTGCACTCCTGTCGATACCGACCAGCGTCCTTGCGTGAAGTTCGCTCCGGCATAGAGCTTGTGTTCGGGAGCGGCAATCACGGGATTCTCCATGTGCAGGTAGCTGTAATGGGCATCCACCGACCAGGAGTTGTTTATACGGTAAGCGGCCTGCACTTCGATGCCCGCATTCTCTATCTTGCCCGAGTTCTGGTTCAGCATACCGCTACCATTCGGATTGGGCAGGGTCATAATCAGGTTCTTACCGTCGATATAGAAGAGATTGACGCCATACGACAAACGTCCGCCGGGCAGCTTTTGAGAGAAGGCTATCTCGTAGTTCCACATCGATTCGGGTTTCAAATCAGGGTTTTGAGGGGGAAACATATACATCTCGCGAAGTATCGGATAGCGGAAACCTTTCGAGGCGGATGCCTTCAGTTCGATGGCGCGAGGCAGGTGGAATGCCAGTCCCGCCTGCGGTATCCATTCCGTTCCGACACGGGAATGGTGATCGACACGCAATCCCGCATTGAGCGTGAGCCACGAGCCTGCATCCTGACGGATGTCCACATAGCCCGCCACTTCGTTTTCATGCTTATCGACCAAGTCCTTGCGTGTTCCCGCAGACGCTCCGCTTACATATTCGTTCCATGCCTCGCCGCCGTAACGGAACCAGTCGACGCCTGCCGTGATACGGTTCCCTTTGAAAAACCGGGCACTTTGGTATAAAGAAACACCCATCATGTCATCAAAGGAATTGAAGCGGTCATCCTGAGGCTTTTCTCCGGCGGAAGGCGTGTAACCGTCGTTGATCCAATGATCGCCCCAGTTATAGAAGAAGCTCAACGCACCGGAGGTCTTCCCGTATTCGTTCTCGACGGCAAAAGAGGTCATTCCCCGCGTGATGCGCTGGTCGCCTTCCAGCAACGGAGTAGATTCCGGACCGGGATAAGAGGCATTGAAATGTGTCACGTTCACATCGGCACGCAGCTGCCAGTGGTCCGTCACGGCATACCCGATCTTGCCATAACCGCCGTACTGCTCGAATCCCATGTCGGCACGATGTCCGTCCGTGCGGTTGTACGACCCGCTGACGACACTCGAGAATCGTCCCTTGCGGATGCGGTTTGTCAGCTCGGTTTCCAACGTGTTATAGGAACCGTAACCGGTGTGCAGGTCGGTACGAATCCCATCCTCATGCATTTGGCGGGTCACGATATTCACCACGCCGCCCATAGCGTTCGACCCGTAGAGTACGGATGCCGGACCGCGCAACACTTCCACCCGGTCGGCCAAAAGTGTCTGGCAGGCATCGGATATCGGATGCCCGAAGATTCCGGCATACTGCGGGTGTCCGTCGATCAGCACCATCATGCGGGCATTCCCTCCGCTCAATCCGCGCAAGGAGATACCGCCTGCCGCACCGTTCGATACGCCATATCCCATCACGCCGCGCGAGGTGGTGAACAGTCCCGGCACTTGTTCGGTAAGCACCGGGAGCAGGGAGGGCTGCATCGCCTGCTCCAATTTATTCCGATCGACGACCGAAACCGTTTGTGACAAGTGTCGGATGTCAGTAGCGTTACGGGTACCCGTCACCACCACTTCTCCGATGGTGTAATTCCGGGATATGGCCGTAGTGTCTGCGTTCTGTGCCTGTGCCTGCAATAGCGCAGTCATGGCAAATGCCGTTATCAGTTGTCTTTTAAGTTTTTTCATCATACCTGCTTTATTTCTGTTACACGCAATGCGATCATCACTTCATCGTAAATGCCGTTCGTCTGGATGGAACCGCCCCGTAGGTCAGCGGCACTTTCGGACCGGATTTCTTCCATTCTTCGCCCGTTTTTTTCTGAGCATCATCCCCGAAATAGAGTTTCGCGGGATGGAAATAACTGACATTTCCTAACAATGTTTTTATCATTGGTATTGTATTCTTTCTACATTCTACATTCTTTGGGGAACGTTGCAAAATTCGGCATTTTTGCATGACTCCCTTGTAGATAAATTACGGATATTATCTTTTGATTATGACCTCAATTACAGATTTTATCATACTGACATAGGAAAATACGGCACAATCTGTAACCGGGGTCATACAATCCGTAAAAAAGGTTGTCCGAATGCCGGAATTATTCCGTACTTTTGTGGTTGATTTTAAGAACGTAATAACGATGATTATGGATGAGATATTCAACTTGAGTAATGTAGACCAGTACAACAAATTGTATGGACTTGAAACTTTGCACCCGCTGGTAAGTGTGGTAGATTTGAACAAGGCCACCCGACAGATGAAATACGCCCACTGGCATTACGAAATCTATGCGCTTTATCTGAAACTCGAAAAAGCGTGTGACATACGGTATGGACGACAAAAATATGATTATCAGGAAGGGAGCATTGTCTGTTTTGCCCCGGGGCAGGACACGGAAACAACACTGATTACCGACCGCGTACAAATAAATGCGCTCGGCATACTTTTTCATCCGGATTTGTTACTGGGAACATCGCTTGGCAAGACCATCCGGAAATACACATTTTTCTCGTATGAAGTAAACGAAGCGCTGCATCTCTCCGAAGAAGAGCGGAACATCGTGATGGATTGTCTGCGCATCCTCCGTATGGAACTGGAACACGGAGTGGACAAACATAGCAAGACATTGCTCGTCAACCATATAGAATTGCTTCTGAACTACTGCATGCGTTTCTATGAACGGCAATTCGTTACCCGCAGCAAGGCCAATCATGATGTATTGGCGCGTTTCGACCGGCTGCTCGACGATTATTTCGAGGGGACGCATGCCGAACAGAATGGCCTGCCTTCCGTTAAATATTTCGCCGACAAGATCTGTCTTTCCTCGAACTACTTCGGTGATATGGTGAAGAAAGAGACCGGCAGGACACCGCAAGAGCATATTCAGGAGAAAGTGATTGAAATGGCGAAAGAGCGCGTAACGGGTACAACGGACACCGTCAGCCAAATTGCCTACTCGCTGGGATTCCAGTATCCGCAACACTTCTGCCGCCTGTTCAAAAAGCGGGTGGGATGTACTCCCAACGAATACCGCACACAGAATCATAATTTGTGAGAAGGAAATGGAGAAGGAAAAAGAGACATTGGATTTTAACACCGTACATGAATGCAACCGTTGTCTGGACTGCAAGACATTGCACCCTCAGGTAAGCCTTATCAATTTGGAGAATCCGTCATTGGAACAATATGCCGTCAAGTTCGAGTTCTATGCCATCTTATTGATAGAGGAGTGTTCGGACGAGTGTTCCTGCTGCGGACGGAGGTACTACGATTATTCCAATGCGACGATGGTATTTCTCACACCGGGAGAAATATTTCGGATGAACGAGGAAAAGACCTTGCCCGGCAAAGGTTTCCTGTTGGTCTTTCATCCGGATTTGTTATTCCGAACCACATTGAAGAATCACATAAACAACTATACCTTCTTCCATTATCGCAAGGAAGAGGCGTTGCATTTGTCGCAGCGTGAGACAGAAAAAGTCACCTGCTGTCTTTGGCATATCGAGGAAGAATTGCATCACGCGATTGACACGCACAGCAGCACCATCCTGTCACGTCATATCGAATTGTTGCTGGATTACTGTACCCGTTATTACGAACGTCAATTCATCACCCGCGAAAACAAGAACAAAATTATTCTTGGAAAAATGGAACAGTTGCTCGACGATTACATCAAGTCCGGAAAATTACAGGGTGGCAAAATGCCGACACCGGAATATTGGGCCGACAGGCTCAATCTCTCCACATCATACTTTAACGACCTGCTGAATTTTGAAACCGGCAAGACGCTGGAACAGTATTTTCAACTCAAACGATTGGATGCCGCCAAGCGGATGCTACTGAAATCCGATGCGACCCCCACTGTTGTGGCTCGGCAATTAGGCTATCCGAACGTGCAGCATTTCAGCCTTGTCTTCAAGAAACTGACAGGTGTTGCGCCAACCGATTATCGCAGCTCGCAGAACTAAAGCGCGGACTATATACGAACTATATACTTTTTTGCAGAAACATATAATACGGTACAAGCAGTTAGTAATGGTGATTGATTTCACCTTTTAGTTCTTCGTACAAGTCCACCGGTCCCAAATGCCAATATTTAGTGCTTTCGGTTGACAGCTTCTTATAGAGTTTTGAATGATATATGCAGTCTAAGCACTCTTGCAGTGTGAAACCGTAGTCATCGTGCAGGTATTCCACCAACCAGCTCACTTTTCCCGGCAAAAGCAGGTGGAGATTGCTTTGATTTATCTGGAACATATCATTATTCTATTTTAATCGCTTCAATAAAATGCAAGGCTGTCAGTACCGGATTCATACAAACCGAAATGCAAAGGTAGTGAATAAGTTATATATTGGGAGCATTTAATTGCTGTTTTATTGTTGGAATACAATATTGTCCTAAATAAATTTTGAGCATGAGCTAACTGACTATACTGTTAAGTATAGCCTCGAGAGTTCAAAATCAATCCCCCCTAATCGTTTTCGATGGTTTCGGGAGGTGGTGTAAATGGTTGATCAAGCCATTTTTGGAGGTCGATTTTGGTAAATGTGTTCAGCCGGAGCGTGACCACAAGGTTAGCCAATGCCCATTTGTATCTTGCGATGTGCTTTAGCCATGTCAGAATCAGCATTGTAGTCATAGCAGTCCATATTTGGGTCTCTACGGCATTGCGGGATGTGCCGATAAAGCTCTTGATGCGTAGCAGTTGCTTGAGGTTGCGAAAGAAGATTTCTATATTCCACCGAGCCTTGTACAGAGCCGCTATGCTTGATGCTGCCAATGTGAAGTTGTTTGTGAGTAACTCAATCTCAAAACCGTGTTCATCGTTCCATACTGCGATGCGACGTAAACGTTTGGGATATTTGGATTTGGCCGCCGAGAGTTCGAACTCGATTATTTCGTCAATAAGTACATTCTGAGCGTGTTTTTCAGGCAAAGGCAACTCCTCTATGGCTTTGTACCGGATATTGTCTTTATGACGCACTACAAAGAACACGTTGCTGCTGTCCCAATTATTCAACAATGAGTAGTCACAGTAGCCTCGGTCGGCTACTACAATACTATACGGATGTAACTCAATATCAAAAGCAGCTTTGTTGTCGGTGGTTTTGCCATCGGTGATATTCACGAACTCCGGCAAAAGACTGTCATAGTCCAATAGCGTGTGCATCTTGACCGCCCCCTTGGTGGTAGTGTAATGTGCCCAGTCATATATTGACAGAGTCAATGACACCAATGTGGAGTCGAGCAGTTTTATCGGCATCTTGAAACGGAACTTTCTTCGTTGCCATAGGGCTTGCTGTCCGAAATACTGAAACAACGAGTAGAATATGCCGCGAAAAACCGAACTGTCTCGGTTGGCGTTCTGATATGCTACCGTTGACTTGGATGGTGCACGGTTGATTCCCAAATGATTGAGGTTGCCGGTGGCTGATTTCAGCCCGTTTGAGATATCTCTGACTGAATCACATCCTGAGAATTGGCTGAAAATCATGCTAACAAACTGACTCCATGTATTGTAGCCCTTACAATGCTTGTCTGACCCCGAAGATTTTATGATTTTCCTGATATTTTCTTTCGGGAGATGTGATATTACCTGTGCGAAAAGTGTTATATTTGCCATAGGAAGTAGATGAGTTGGTAGCTCGCTACTAAGGTAGTCATTTTACCTTAGTTCTACTTCCTTTTTATTTGTTCCCCCAATTTATTTAGGACAATATTGGATGGAATACACCAATAATTGGGATAAAAATAAAGTCAAGTAGACGAGATAAAAAATCTTAAGGTCTTATTGCTTAAGCAGACACAGTATGCTTAGGCTTTATCCACAAACAAAGCATGGGGAGTCCATTGAACTTTGTTAGGCATATATCCGCATCATTTAATGTAAGAATTCTGTTCAAATTGTCTGTCTTTTTCCGAGTATACCATACTAACTCCGAGCAAATCAAGAAGCATATAGGATATATAATATACGGAAGCTGCATCAGGAGTTGCGAGTCCGATTTGATTTAAGACAGCTTTAATTGTTTCAATAAAGGATAATCTTAATGGATATCATGTGATTACCATCAACAATAGATTGTATGAAATCGATCTGTCAAAATATATGGTAACGATGTATGTATTGTATAGAATAAGATATTATTTATCCTTTAATTTTTTGATTTCTTTGTCAAAGTCGCTTTCTAGCAAATCCATTTCGCTCTATCCAATCTTTCATAGTCATAGGATTCATTTCCAAAGCTTGAAACTCGGCAAAGTCTAAAAAACCGGAAACAAGCAGATTCAAACGTTGGAGTTCAATCTCTGACAAATAATTCTTGGCAATTTTCACATCGTCCTTAGTCACATAGTTACCCTTAAAGTTCATCATGCCGACAAATGGCTTTTCATTGTCAACACGGTTATAAATGACTTCTGCTGCCGTATTCTCATGGACAGCATAATGCAGCTTGTTTTGCACGGTAGCAAAAAATATTTTGTCATCTCATCACGTGGGTCATAGTCCGTTGCCGTAGCATAAATATCCGTCACTTGCTGGTAAAAGTTGCGCTCACTACTGCGAATATCCCTAATGCGTTGTAAAAGTTCACGGAAATTCCGAACAACCACATTCTTATCAAGTTCTCCATCTTCAAATATATGCTTAATATGCTCACTTACATTTGATTTACTTGTTTGATATATCTCCATGTAAGCCACAAATCCTCATCTGCAAAACGCACCGACACGTGAGTAATTTCGTTATCGTCCTGATAGAGTATTATTTTGTTTTCTTCGTTCATGAGTCTATTTTTTCTTTGTATTAGTCAATATACATATCCATCTCACCAATATTTTTGAATCTTATGTTTCGAGATTCTGTATTCATTCTTTTGTTATAATGAGATATAGATCTGTAATTGTTCGAGTTGTTGCCAACAAAACATTCTGTTCTGCAAGCCATTTACCTGTTCTCTTATGCTCTACCAATACAACTTTTATCCATTGGAAAGCCGGAAAAAGAACAGTGTGCCAATCATAGAGAATGTGCCTATCCGTATGCGTGTCATATACGCAAGCCAACGCATCGAGTTTACAACAGGCTACCCGGATTGACGTAGCCAAATGGGATGCTGACAAACAACGGGTAAAAAATGGATGCACCAACAAGCTAAAACAAAGTGCATCCGAAATCAATGCGGACTTGCTGAAATACTATACCGAGATTCAAAACGTGTTCAAGGAATTTGAGGTGCAGGAAACCATGCCGACCACCAAACAGCTAAAGGATGAGTTCAATCTAAGGATGAAAGACACCAATGAAGAACAGCAAGAAGAATCGCAGATTAGTTTTTGGGAGGTGTTTGATGAGTTTGTAAACGAGTGTGGCAATCAGAATAATTGGACGGCATCTACCTATGAGAAATTTGCAGCGGTAAGAAATCACCTCAAAGAATTCAAGGAAGATATAACCTTTGAATACTTCAACGAGTTTGGATTAAACGAATATGTGAATTTCCTGCGTGACAAAAAGAATATCTGTTGCTTCACAAGCCTGCGATATTCAGATGTTCGTAACCTGAAAAGAATCGATGTGAACCCCGACCACATAGAAGTTACCACAGTCAAAACGGCGGACAGCCTGATATTTGAACTGAACGACCACAGCAAAGCCATTCTTGAAAAATACAAAGATGTTCACAGAAGATGAATGATTATTTGGAAGAACTGGGGAGAACTGGCTGAAATCAACGAGCCTGTGCGGCTGATTACCGCTGCCAATGCGCAAATGCTGTTCCATTACTGGAAAGTAGGCAGCTATATTCTCTATCATCAGCAACTACACGGATGGGGAAGCAAAACCATCAAACAGTTGGCAAAAGCTATCCGGCTGAATTTCCCTGAAAAGAAAGGATATTCAGAACGCAACCTTACCTATATGTGTCAGTTTGCAAGGACATATCCTTTAAGGGCATTGTAGAATCTCATTGAAACGGATTCAAAACTGATAGCTCCAAGCGTGAAGAAAATAGCAGATGAAGTACAATGCTTAAACGATGCACAATTTACGCAAGAGCCTCTTGCGCAAATTCAGAATGTTGCCAAGACCGTATTTGATATTTACCGGATGGAGATTAAGAATATAGAAAGTGTATTCATGGCATCACCTGTCGCAAGAACCAATTGGGCAAGCCATGTGGTTATGCTTAACAGTTCGCTTCCATTGGGTGCAAGCTATTGGTACATGAAACAATCCGTGGAAATGGGCTGGAGCAGCAATGTACTCAAAATACAAATTGAGACCAACCTACATAACAGACAAATCAGCAACAACAAGGTAAACAATTTTACAGCCACACTTCCGGCTCCACAAAGCGACCTTGCCAATTACCTGTTGAAAGACCCGTACATCTTTGACTTGGTTGGAACTAAGGAAAAAGCGGACGAAAGGGACATAGGAGAGAATATACGGACTTATGAGACAAGACCACTAAGGGATGACATCATAAAGCGTGTATGTTCCCAATACATGGACAGACATAATCCTGCGATAAAAGACCAGTTGGAGATTACAACTAAGTTGCATGAGCCTTTGAATGACGCATATCACAGATATGATTTCATTGGTTTTAGACCGCATACGGATGAAGAAGAAATACTTGCGGAAAAGGAATATGAACGCTGTAAGGCTGAATACGACAAGGAAAAGAAAGAACTGGAGAAGCTCTATGAACTGCAAAAGCAAGACAGGAAAGAAGCTTTTCAATATATGGAAAACCTTTCCGGTAATATTTACCGCTTGAGCCTTCTTTTTATGGAAATTCTGAAAAAATACCTTCCTGACAATATGGAAGAGAAACAGCAGGGAGAACCAACCAAACAAGATGAGGTGCAGGAAACTTCGGAAGAAGAACACGAATACTTCGATACGAAGCTGCTCTCACTCATCCATGAAACCTGTGTCGGGGAACAGTTCGAAGCCATTACAGCGCCGGACTTTATGCCAATATAAACCTGCCCCCCTGCAAGAACAAACTAAAAATCAAAGCAAGGGAAAAGATACGGGTGTGTTACCTGATATTCCTGATGAGCGAAAAACTATCCAAGCAATACAGGGACGAATGGAGAAACAAAATATTAAAACTACTGGATATTGATGAGAGCTATTACAGGTCGAAGTATAAAGAACCCGTTTCCGATTTTCCAAGTGACAGTAACCAGAAATTCGCCAAAGAAATGGAATACATATTTAATAAATAATCACAATAAGACAAATAAAAATTTCATACCAAAAGCATAAGATGGACAAAGAAGATTTTATTTCTAAAAAACCGAACTTTTCAGTCTATCTCGAGAATTGCTATAGAATGTCGTATAAATCCTCAAAAGTATAAATGTTTTATTTTGTATTACGATAATAAATAAATCTTCATATAGAAATACAGTTATGGTTGGATTATTTTTCAAATACCAGAAATCTTGAAAAATAATCGCATTGAGAAATATAGAATAATTATTCAAGATGGAGAGAACAACACATCGAAAGTCGAAAGTTTATTAATTAAAGATATTCATTATGATGATTAAAAAAATATCAGCACCAATATTGGTATTTGGTACAAACATAATGATTAATCATGAAAACCAACACAGGCTTAGCAGAAATCTATTCTCATATTCACAGCTCTTTCATTTAAAACTGTTTTGTTCTTTAAAGAGTGTCAGCCGTAGCACTACACAGCTATAGCTTCCGCTAGCTCACAGGTACTATGGAAAAATTATACCAACGATCTTCACAGACAGTTGGTATAATAGAAATCACATCGGATTTACACCGACATGAGGGCGTTGATCAGGAATACACCGCTGTATATTTCCTGACCTGCAAAATGTAGGGATCTTCATGTGTGTAGCATGAAGTTAGGGACCTACATATTTTGTCTCATATTTTCTTTCATCCGCTGACAGCCGGACAACGCCATTCCAACGTCTTCAAACTCGCCTGCGAAGCCTGTCGCCGACACTATCCCCAAGAAGACATATTACGTGAACTTACCGCATTTTTCGAGCACACGGATTTTAGTTCCGAAGAGCTGAAAAGCATATTATCATCTGTATATAAGCAAGTTAACAAGCAATCACCTGCTTCCTCGCCGATCACCGACCCTTCCTTTCAAAAGGACAAAAGGACAAAAGGACATATAGCACTATGGAAAATTCCACTTCCGATGACGAAACCTATTGGTGCGGAGAAGAATTCCGGAAAGGAACGCCTTTATTTCCCCGGGATTTGTACAATAATCTTCCCGATCTGCCGAATGACTGTATCTCACTGGAAGATTCTTTCAAACCGATCTTTTTCCCGAGATTTATTGTACGGACGCTGATTTCGAGCGTCCCCTTCTGTCCGTCCATTAAAGAATCCTGACACCATCCGTCATTTCGTCCAAGAGTTGCCCGACAATTTCACAACGGATGAAGCGCTTCTTATTGGCGCAAAATACGATTTCAGCCACTGCAAGGTAACACGCCTGCTAAAGTCACTCAACGAATTAAAAATCAATAAGATATCATATAGTTCCTATACCAAGATAAATGATCAATAGTACTATATGTCCTTTTTGTCCTTTTGTCCTTTTGAAGCCTCCGGAAAAACATGGGGAGATTTGAAAAAAACATCCCGATGATCGAATTCAAACATTGGGAAATTCCAAGACAAATATCCCAATGTTTTTTTCTTTTCTTCTGTGCGTTACTACGCATCATTCAGCCTGCACCTTTACTCTTCCTTGGTATGAGATCGCTCTCCATACCCATAACCGTAGACATATCGTTTACCGTAGCCGTAGTACTTGCCATATTTGCCATAACCATAATAATAACCGTACTTTCTTCTCTTCAGGTCCAACCCATTTATCACCGTACACAGGTTGGGTAATTTATTATTTTCAGCAAGTTCGTTAATCAACGTATACTCATTTTTATGAGTATAGTCTGCACGGCAGACATAAACAGATAAATCGGCCACCCGCCCAATCAGCAAGGTATCGGTAACCATACCGACAGGGGCCGTATCCAGAATCACATAATCAAAATTCTTCTTGAGCGTTTCAATCGCTTTATCCAATCCGTCACGAGCCAATAATTCGGTCGGGTTAGGAGGCACTGTCCCTCCGGGAAGAATAGACAGGTTCTTGCTCACATCAGAAAGCTGTACCAGATCCATCAAGTTCCTTTCCGGATCGACCAAATATTGAGTGATACCTTGCTCCTTCCGGGAAATATTAAACACTTTATTCAATCCCGGCTTACGAATATCAAGACCAACGATCACCACTTTCTTCCTCAATAAAGAAAGACTGATAGCAAGATTAGATGATACAAAGGACTTCCCCTCACCGCTAACCGTCGAAGTGACCAAAATCACCTTCTTGCCATTGTCAAGCATAAACTGGAGATTCGTACGAATATTCCGGAAAGTCTCACTCATCAGGTTATTTTGGTTTTCAAACACAGCAATGGCCCCCTGTTTTTCATCGGTCAATGGGATGTCACCAACAATCGGCAAACCGGTGAGTTTTTCCACATCCGAACGGCCTTCAATTTTAAACTTGGTCAATTCGAGCAGATAAATACCCCCTACCGGAATTCCCACTCCTAACACTAAAGCTATCAGGTAAATCATCTTGTCCTTAGGAAACACGGGAGCATCATCCGCTATAGCGTCATCTATAATCTTCGCATTATTGGCAGTAGCAGCCAGAGTAATAGCATTCTCCTCACGCTTCTGAAGAAGCATCAGATAAAGTCCTGCCTTTATCTCCTGTTGACGCGCAATGCTCACAAACTCACGCTCCTGACCGGGTGCCTCACTGATACGGCGGGAATAACGGTTCGCTTCACGATCCAAATCCGCCTTGGTGATGAACAATCCGCGCAACACCCTGTCCAAAGATACCTGCACATTCTCTTTCATTGCACCGATGCTGGTATCCAAGTTGATAATGGCAGGATTATTCTCCGTTGATGTACGCAGCAACCGTTTCCTCTCGACAAGCACATCATTATAACGATTGATGGCAGCCGCAAGATTCACATCCTGCAATCCGATGTTACTGGGCAGCACCTCATACCCTCCATTTTGCATATATTTCTGCAAATCCTGCAGCAAATTAATCTGGGTTTGATTCTCCACACGCTTCTTTTCATATTCAGCACTACCGGTCAAAGCAATCTGGGCATCACTGGTCAAATCCGTAATACCCGCCCCGCGTTTGAAACTTTCCAAATCCTTTTCCGTACTACCCAGTTCTTTCGAGATTATACCAATGCGTTCATTGATAAATTCTGCCGTTTTTTGCGCCACTTCATTCTTGTCATTATTCGTATTGATGTTATACATCTCCAATAACTTATTGATAAAATCTTTGCCACGCTGTATATGGGAGTCCTTCAATGATATGACAGCCACAGAAGTGGTTTTGGAAGTGGGTTCGATAGTCAGATTCTCGCAACACCCTTTCGCTACAGTCAAAGGCTTATTAATTGTCGCCGTAATATTACGTGCGCCCCTTTCCGAATCAGTAGCCTCATCCGATGTTTTTTGAGAAGACAGCACGGAATCCGGCGTCAGAAAAAAAGCCAGTGCTCCCCGATCGGTGGGAAAAACAGCCGGCAACTTCTCAAAATGTTTCTGATATTCATCATCACCCACCTTCACATGTACATCCAGACTTCCCTGCGGTTGCAATGTCATTTCCACACGCATTGGTTCTTCCAGCAAATCAGCTTCCTGTGGAGTCAGACTCACTTGTACGGGTGAAGTCTTATACATGTTTTTCGAAGGGAATTCATCCTCATCCGTATAAGATATATAGAGTCCCAAATCCTCAACCACCTCTTTGACGATATTTTTTGAACGGAGAACTTCAATCTCGTTATCGATATTCTGCGAAGAAGACACCATGCCATCCAATCCCAGACTCTCCAACCCGGAAAGCATTCCGGCACTCCCCCCTTTCTTATCATCCTTAATTAAAACCGTGGCAGAAATGTTATATACAGGAGTGGCTATATGTAAATAGACCCATGCTGCAATCAAGCAAGCCACAACCGTCCCCACAAACCAAGGCCAGTGGATCAAAAATTTAAACAACAGCTCCTTGACGTCTATATTTTCTTCCTTAGATTCTATTGCTTCATTGAAATCGATTTCTTTCATTGCAAATCATTATTTTAAGATATTTACTAATAAGCTGACGATAGATACCAGAATAGAGGTGGCAGAGAACCAGAGACTGGTACTGTTACCGACATCCGAATTTCGAGCTTTTGCCTTGTTGGGAGTCACATAGACAATATCATTCTGCTGTAACCAATAGTAAGGTGAGAGAATGGTTTCGGCATGATTCAAATCCAAGGTTACAATCTGCTGCTTACCGTTTGCGTCCTCACGAATCAGCTTCACATTATCACGAAGGCCGTACACCGTCATGTCACCGGCCATGGCCAAAGCCTCCAATAAGTTCACCTTCTCATTGGAAATGGTAAAAGTACCGGGGCAAGCCACTTCACCAATCACGGATATCTTATAATTGACCATACGCACCGTTACAATAGGAATCTCCTTCATGTAAGGTTTTAGTTTATCTATAATCAACTGTTCAGCTTCCCTTTTCGTTAAACCTCCCAATTTCAATTCTCCCAATACCGGGAAATTGATGTTGCCTTCATTATCAACCAAATAAGGCTGCAACGCAGCTTGAGTAGTCACAGAAGACGAACTCGCAGCCAAGCCTGCATTACTGGCTACTGTCAGGTTAAAAGGTATCGCAAGTTCCGGATTCGTACACGACACCACAATAGTCAACAAATCTTTCGGCATGATCTTGGCATCATAAAGCCTCTCCGGCTGTTCTGCCCGATTCACCACATCCACATTCTGAAAATATGGAACTTTCTTGTAAGACTGGCATGCAGCCAAAAGAAAAGGCAGCATCAGCCAAAGCAATAGCTGTTTATTTACTCTATTCATACAATCTATTTTATATAGTTATTACTTTCGGTTCTTCATCCGACGAGGCATATTTTTTGACCTTCCCACTTCGAATATTGTACAATTGGGATACTAAGTTACAACCGACAGCCCTTTTCTTTTCTGTATTCAATTAAATATTGAATGTTATCAATAAGCCTCTTTTTCTCCATGCATGGCATTATACACCGTCTTATATATAATATATAGATCCAATAAAAACGTCCAGTGCTCTATATACCAGATATCACGTTGCACACGCCCCTCCATCTGCCAGAGTTCTTTCGTCTCACCGCGAAACCCCGTCACCTGTGCCCATCCGGTTATTCCGGGTTTCACGAAATGACGCACCATGAACTTATTTATCAGACGGGAATACTCCTCCGTGTGCTTCAGCATGTGCGGACGAGGTCCCACAATGGACATATCCCCCTTCAGCACATTTATAAATTGCGGCAATTCGTCCAAACTCGTCTTTCTCATAAATTCTCCGATACGCGTTTTACGAGGATCATTTTCCGTAGCCTGAAGGGTATTGCACTGCGCATTAACCCGCATTGAGCGAAACTTGTAACACCAGAATACACGGCCATCCTCACCGCTGCGTTTCTGTTTGAAAAAGACAGGACCGGGAGAACTCAGCTTAATCGCAATCCCGAAGAATATATATATGAAGGGGAAGATAGTACAAAGAAATAACCCCGAGCAGACAACATCAAAAGTACGCTTGACCATACGATTCTCCAATAATTCCAATGGCTCACAACGAATGGAAAGCACGGGCACATTACCCAATAGCTCGAAATGCATCCTACGCTTCAAATAATTACGGACATTAGGAACACTAAAGAAACGGACCAAATGATTTTCACAGTAATTAATGATAGGGACAATCTCTGCACTTCGCACAGAAGGAAGACTACAATAAAGCTGGTCGATCTCTCCCGCATGTCTCTCTAAAAAAGCACATACCTCATTGGGGTGTCCCAAATAGGGAACATCCTGCGGATACCGTTCGGAAGGAACATCCTCGAAATACCCCAGTACACGATAACCGGACGTAGGATCATCCGTCATCGCATGATACAGCTCCTGCATATTCTCATGCCCGCCCACCAATACGACCTTGCGGACATTTCCTCCCCTTTTCCGATAAAGCTCCAAAAAGTGGCGGAAAACCAGGCGATAGCAGACAATTACAACGATCAAAACGATATAAAACAATCCGAAATAACGGGAATGAGAAAAATGAAAATGAAAAACGAGCAACGTACAAATCGAGAAAAAGACAAAAGGAACCATGTTGCGTAAGACACGAATCATGATCTGTCCGGGACGTACCACCGGACGATGAAGAATAACCCCTGAACGCAGGTTACAAAGTAAATAGCACAGAGTGATAAGAGTCATTCCCTGAAAGATAGAACCGCAATGGATACACCAGAAACGGGTACCCCCCAATAAATTAAATCCCCATAAAAGCAGGTTCAGCAAAATAAGATCACCCAAGAGGACCAAAGATTTTAGGACTTTGTTAAAACGTTGGACTTCCTGCATAATAAAATAATAAATGTTATTAGAATAATTATTGTCCCCCATACAACGTACTCCTGTTTATCAACAAGTTACGTTACCCCTTGGATTTCTCACGCCAGATATTCATCAGAAACAGCGGATTGCCGATGACATACCTGCGCCACATCCGTCGAGGCTCCTTTATCAATCGGTACAACCACTCCAAAGAGTGCTCCTGCCACCAGCGTGGCGCACGCTGATAGGTACCAGCAAAGAAGTCGAACACCGCTCCGATGGTACCCACATGGCAATGAATATTCAGTTCACTCCAATGACTATAAGTCCATTTCTCCTGCTTCGGTGCGGTCATTCCTATCCACAACAAATCGGGATTAGCGTCATTGATAGCTGTTATTATCGCCCGGTTCTCCTCCTCCGTAAACTCCGGCTTATAAGGAGGAGAATACGTCACCACCTCTATGTTAGGATATATTGCCTTTGCCCGTCCCATAATCAGGTCGAGCACTTTCGGCAAGCTGCCCATGAACATACACCGTCCACCCCTACCATTCAACCGCCCCATCTCAAACTCGAACAAGTCCCATCCGGCTATGCGCTCCTTCGGCTGACTCTTGCACCCCAACCATCGGCAAGCCTTTACAATGCTTGCTCCATCAGGAATAAGATAATCCCCATTCTTTAAGGCTTCTGCAAATAAACCATCTTTCTGTGCCGTGTTGAATGAGTGTGCGTTTATCGTGTTTATCAATCGCTTGCCGCAAGGTATATCCGCCAAAGACTCGCGGCTTTCCACGAGCGTAAGATTTTTTAGTAATAACATGTTGTTGTGTATTTATTCATTGACAACTATCAGGCTATCAAATATATGCTTGATTCTGCTCTCGAATACGTTCAACGTAAACCGCTCCTCAAACCTTTTTCGTGCCGACAGACCGAATTGTGTCATCAGTTGTGGAGTATTTATGAGTTGTTCTATCTTCCCGACCAAAAGTTCCGGATTCTGCTTCTCGATGACAAATCCGGTCTTACCGTCTTCTATGATATCGGGTATGCCTCCTTCCGCAGTGCTGATGCAAGCTACTCCATGCTGCATGGCTTCAAGAAGCACTAATGGAAAGCACTCGTTACAATAAAACGTTGGAAAAACGAATATGTCTGCATATTGCCAAAAAGGTTCCTTGTCACTACCATACTTTTTACCTTGATAGATAACCTGTTTATTAAGTCCCCTCTTTTCCACCTCGCGGATAAAACGCGCAGCATCTATCTCTGCGGTCTCACTGCCGACAAAATCGCAAACAAAACTATATCCCCTATCTTTCAGTATTTTACAGGCATCCAACAAAACCAGCACGCCTTTACTCTCCAGAAGATTTGAAAGAAACAACAGATGAGGAATCTTGTTATTTCTTTCTATCGCAGCTTTATCCGCCAATGTCTCCGGTATTCCGTTCGGACAAATGTACACATCATCCCGACAAACATATTTCTTTATATCTTGATAAAGAGCTTCTGCCAAAAGTATGACCTTCAGCCCCTTGAAAAATTTCCTGTACAGAAAATCATCGAACAGCCTGTCCTGCCTCGTTGCTACACCCTTGTTATGGTAATGCACAACCACACGACATCCCATACGCTTCAACATTTTCACCACAATGAAATCTTTATAAAAAGCTCCGCCGCAGGCATTGGGCGTAACATAAACGAAACAAGGTCTTAACCGTTTAATCTCTCGTCGTATCCGCCTTAACAACGTTGCACATTGCTTGATTTTCCGCAATCCCACCTTACCGATGTCGGAAAGGTCGCGCGCCGTGGTAAGATTGATGTAATGACAATCGAATGATTCATTTATCACACGGCTGTCATGAATATATTTCCCCACCATCGCCGCACCATGAACGGGAAGAGGAAGATGGAGAATAAAAAGAATCGTTGGTTTCATATAGATGTTTTTATTGGGGCTTACCAATAGCAGCCACCTTCCACTTTTTCCAAATTCTTAGGTTTTTCATTTGCAGACGGTTCTACCCAATATTCATTATAGAAAGGATAATGTTTCCAGCGTTTTCCTTTAATGCCGAAATTTAATTGGAGAGTTCCTCCTATATGAATGGCCTTTTTTCCCATTCTTTTAATATATGCAGCTAAGGGAAACCCATAAGCACCACATCCCAATAGAGCTATTTCGAAATCTTTCTCTTTTATTTCATTTTTCATGTATTCCAATGCTTCAAACCAACTAGAAAATCCGTCTGTATTTCCAGCTATGGTTTGTACTGCTTTTATTGTTTCTAATGATTCGAACTCCGGTAATATCAAGTCATTGGGAAACAATTTATCTCTGTACTGCATATATTGTGTACGAATACTATCTGCAAATGGATGTACGACCAAAATCTTTTTTCCTTGCAAGGCCTTGCTCCAATAATCACTATCACAGCTGGGCCATAAATCGCTTAACGATATTTTAAAAGCATTATGCAATCGTTTTCTAAAAAAGAATTCTTCCGGTCGCCAAGAGGCCAATATATCCACCTCCTTCATATCCTGTAACATTAACTTGGCGAATTGTTTTAACGACCCCTCATCAACAGGAAAGAAGCCAGCATTATTTCTCATGCATTTATAAGTATATTTTCTTAACAAATAAGACAGGGGGGGGGGTAAAATTACATAAAGCACAGCTTTGATTTCTACAGCTCCAAAACGTGCCACCATCAAAGGAGTGTCTGATTGTATCTTTTGTTGCATATATAAATAAGATTCCTTGCCTATATGTTTAGGAAAAATAAAATCCCCTATTTTAAATATAACCTTGCGAAATATATTATTCTTCATTTTTCTTTTAATTATTGATGTGAATAGCCGTTTTCTACTATTATTTTTTATTACAACCTTCTGGTATATAGCAACGAGAGAGTTTTTATTTTCATATCTTTAAGGTTGTCTATATAAAACTGTGAGCGATTGCAAGAAGCCGCTCAACGGACGCTTCATTAGAGGTAGTGCTCTTGTCGATGCTTGACCACAGCCGCTCATTGTTACCCTGTCGCATCACTTTTCGGATTTTGGATTTCAGTTCAGAAATGTCCATTACATCGTTTATCACATCGTCATCTGTAAGTTCTTTTATCACCTCGCGAGCACCCACATTGTGCGACACCAATACACTGCACCCACACGACAACGCTTCAATAGTCCCAAGACTAAATGGCTCAAAATCAGAATTTTGTACAAAAAGTGCAGTTCTATTCAATACATTAAACAACTCTGTTTGCGGTATAACATGATGGTATCTAGTGCAAGAAATTTGACTGATTGCTTTCGAATCATCATTGTCGTTATAATATCCGTACACAGCTACTTTTATATTAACATTATCTTCTTTGTTTATTTCTTCTACAGCCTGACATACTTGTAAATTGCGTTTCGTCACACGACCACCTCCTATCAATACTATTGAAGAATCGTCCCTAGTTATAGACATATTTCTGTTTTTGGTCAGAACATTCCAATTAATGCCATTAGTCAGTACTCCCAGCTTTTGTCTATATTGAGGATATCTTTCAGAAATCTGTTCCTTGTAAAAGGAAGACACACACAGAATCTTGTCAGCCATTTCTAACATTAACCGTTCGTTATCTATTCCACGCTGATTAGAGAAGTAGTTATTCTGTTCATATTCCCACGAAAGACAACCATGCATGATATATATGATTCTCTTATGTAGCTTTTTAGCAATAGGCACTGTGATATGATCAACGCTTGAAATTCCAGAGAAAACAATCACCTTTGAGTTGACTATCTTGTAAATCATTTCCATCATCCTCAATATCTTTGATTTGAAATGAGTAAACGAAGCCTTCCCTTTCAAACATTCTACTATGTTCTTGTTTACATTCCAAGGACCGCCAGTCCCGAAATAATTACCTGCGAAAAATATGTCCATAATTATTGTTTTTCTATTTTCTTCAAAGTCAATATATACTTGTTGGCATGTAATAGCACAGCCAGCATCACAGCTAATGAAAATGTATAATTGACAGCAAATTGCAGCATCTCAAGCCCCGGATTGAGTAATATGATAATTACCTGATATAGAAAATTAGCCAACGACCACCCTATATATTGTTTATGTATGTTGTCGGATGCTTGATAGCATTTCACACTCCATACCACAAACATCATATTGATCAGCATAAAAAGAACACCTCCTATAATGCCCATACGATAGAACATATTGAGAAATGTATTATGATTTGCCACAAGGAACAATCCCTCCCACCCGCTATTGCCTTCTCCGAAATACATATTGATATTATCGGTAAATCTGGCGATATTCGAAGTGACATAGGCTGAACCAAACCCCACACCTGTAAATCCGGTCTGTCGGAGCGAATCTATTTCATTTGTCCAGACTATCAAACGCCAAATCGCATTAGGGTCGCTATTTACCACTTCCATCACTATCGAAGAAGCAAGCACCAACAATACTGCAAAAGCAGATAGCAAAGCAAATATTTTGGTTTTCGTATTTTCGGCAAAAGCCGACATAAGAGGTTGAAGACAAACAATGACTGCAATCAATATCATAGAGGCTATGAGATAAGCCGATTGAGCAATAAAAACAAAAGGTACAACTAAGAGCAATATCTTCATTCGAAATTTCATTGCCATCAATGAGATGCTACTTACCACCAGTCCTATCAGACTAAGACCTCCTCCGAGCAAGAAAGAAGCCGAAGCTATAAGAACAAGCAAGAACAATTGAAACTTCTTCATCCGGAATATATAGTCTGTTCGATACAAACAATAACCCAACCCCATTGCCATTGCCATTTCTGCAATGACCATAAAATGACGATAGATATATGCCATATCAAACCGCAAGTTCTCTACATTCCATAACTTTGGCAGATTGACATACGATAGCAATAGATAAACAAATGCCACCATGAAGAATCCCATAAGCAATCGTTTGAATATGTATCCTTCTTTGATTAACGAACTATTATGGCTGAATATCTTATATCTATGTATCCAATAAACGGAAAACAGTGCTATCTCAATTACATAAATCAACTGGGTTAGATTTTTGGGAAGGAGGAATATGCTGAGCCAAAACGCTATGTATTGGAGGATTAAAAGTTTTTCCATTTGTCATTTTTGCAAGACAAGCAAATCTTATTAAAGCATACATCATGAACTCGCTTGTTTCTAACCATAGATGCGTTATCAAAGACACTATCATGAACAAATCAAGCAATAATATATACTGATAAAGAAATGCTTGCCTCTTTTTGAATTTGATTAAATCTCTATAGTTTTTCCATAGTAGTGAGCAAAAAAACACAAAGAAAAACACTCCATGTTCCGCCCATAATGATACCATACTGGAGTATGGCTTATTGCGCGTCCCATCGGTAAAATGACTTTGAGATACCAATCCGTCATTCCACAAACTGTATATATTTTTCTTATAATAGGGGGGGGGGGGGGGGTAGATGAACCGAATATCTTTTTTAACGGGTTGAAATGATCCGGAGAAAGTAACAATGCGCTCCGACTGTTATACCCTCCGGCACCGGTTCCTACGACACAAAAAGTCATATCATGATTCACATTGTCAAAAAAATCGACAAACATTTCCATCTTGCGGGCATCGCTTCCATTTTCTGCTTTCATAATATTTTCTCGCTCATAACGGAAGCTATCCAAAGTGAGTAACCAACTTCCTATTGCCAGTACCATGACGGCTAATACAACCGTCTTGATGCGTCTCATCATCAAAAGATAAATCAGTATGCTTATAAACAGACATATCATTCCCAACCCATATTGACAGCCAAATATGGAAATAAGAAAGAATACAAATAAGAACACAGTCTTATCATCTCGCTTTTCATAAAATATTTTCAATCCTAAATAAAGCAATACATATATATTGATCATAGCAAGTCCGTGCACCGTTTCATAATGGCTTCCGTATGGAATACCCCACGCGTCTCCGATCATTCCTGATTTCACCCAACATACTCCTCCAAAGATATTGAGAGGTATTAGTATATATAGCATCCAGCGTTGCAGTAAGCTCAATTTGACAGTAAACAGAGAACGTATATTCCGTTGTGGCTTGATAAAAAACAAGTATAACATCGGTAGGAATATAATGACTGATACCATCACATTTTGCAAATTGGTAGTTCCACTTAAAACTCCCATAAAAGAGGTAATACCCCATAAGGCTATCAACCATCTCATACCGCGCTGTACCTTAAAAGGATGAATACAATAAATCCCATACAAAAACAATGGAGATACCAAGATGGCAATGCTACGAATTGGAGTGAGTAATAAAAGCAAGAACATTCCAATAAGTATTTTTGCTTGGAACATTGTCAATTGAGTTTGTTGCATATTGAAAATATAGATTTAAAATCTCCCCAATAGTATCTTTTCAAGCAATCTATTCGCATGAATAATTTTTGAGACAAAAATACTGGGAATGAGAATCATAAACATTCCGATAGAAAAAACGAGTAATTGTATCACAAAAGGAAATTCCGACATTTGCCACCCTTGCAATATAGTGGAAATAGAGCCTTTAAATCCTAAAAAGAAAAAATAGTGTATCACATAAATGTCTAAACTGATATGCCCGCAATAATTAACGAACCGATTTATTTTGCTATCAGATTTCCACTGACTTATGATCATAAATACAAAAATGGTGAGAGGTGTACGAATAAGATATGTGAGTATTGTATTACAGTCAATACCTGTTGTATAGATAATGGAGAACAATACAGTACCCGTCAATCCGAGTATACCTACTATGTTTTGATGTTGTGCGAACCATTCATACCAATTTTTGTACCTGAACGTTATTCCCAGCAAATAAAATACAAGATAATCTTTAGCGAAAAGATGTATGTAAAAAGAAATTACCACCCCACAAGAAGTATGCCAAGGCATTGCAAATAGAAATTATTTATGCGCATACTTTGTGCTATATATAAAACCACTATACTTGTAAGGCGGAAGAAAAACAACGAATATATAAACCAATATCCGTTTTTTGCTTGAACGGTAAACAGCGTACCCAAAGATTCTATATCATACAGAATGCCTTGCTGATATTTTAGCAGTGCTGTATAACTGAGCCCTAACACAAGAAACGGTATAAGCAATGTAAAATTTTTATAATTAGCAACATCTCTCCACGCCAAAGGTCGAGTAAATATTTTATATCCCACATAACCCGAAGCCATGAAAAACATACTCATATAGAACATGGGAAATAAATGTCCAAGCATCCATTCTGTCTTGTTGAAAGGCATATAAGCAATGTGTCCCAATACAACGCAAAGGATGCCTATACCCTTTATGTTGTCTATCCATTCCAATCTTTTTGTCATCATTTATATGGTGTATTTTATAATCGCGAAAACGAAACGTACAATTTTCTAAAACGAAACGTACAATTTTCACTATTTTTTCAGCCCATCAAAGCAAAGGCATTTAATCACCATTCAAGCGGTAATTAAATGCCTTTTGAACATCTGCAAAAAGCGCGGAAAATGTTGTTTTTCATCTGCATTTTGCCTGCACTTTATTTGTTCAATTCGTAGAAAATCATTATCTTTGCTTAGTGATTAAGAGATCGTTTTGCATAGGTTTGCCCCGTTAGCAAGCTTTTTATGTAACCAGCTTATCAAGCAGGCGAACAATGTTTGTCTTTATCTTGTGCCTGTCTCTTTGCCACTCTATTTGTTCCATCCCTTTGTCATATTCGGGATAAGGCTTTTCTTTCATCTTAAACTGAAAATGCTTGCACAAAGGATAAATGTAACGGTAGGTTTTCACCACGAACACATCCAGGTCACCAAGCAAGAAGGCTACATTTGAACGTACATAGCCGGATGGTGATGTCGTATTTGTGAGTATTTGGTTATGGATAAACTCGCCCGTTCGCCTATTGCGCAGAAAACGCGTGTAATGAAAGCCGTAATATTTGAAGTTGGCCGCCTTGTAAATTGTTCCGCAGCCTAAACGACCATCGGCGAAACTTTGTATAGCCACGATATTCTCATCCATTTTGCGGATCAACTTGATGCTGGCGGCAATTAGCACGGTTTCCGCATTCTTCCCGAGGCAGTCGTCAATCCACAAACGGTTTAATTCGCATATCCACGCTTTCGGACTCGGGTGATGGAATAATCTTACTTTGGGATTCTTCATGTAACCGTAAACCGCAACACCGAGGCATTTGTCCGGTTCATCGGCGCGGAAGATACCGAAGTTAAACACTCCAAAGCCGCCAAAGTTCCATTTATGGGAATAATGGTGTTCAAGCACCATTTGGCGGGCTAGTTCCTTTGTCACGGGTTTGATAAGCAGGTCGCCGAGCGATGAGGTTTGTTTCAGGACAAACAGATTTTCTTTAATCATTCAGCATATTGATAGCGTTTTAATGTTTCATGAATATTTCCCTCACGATCCTTTTGCCGGGTGGCGCACGATGAGTGGTTCCTGCGGGTTGTCGGGTGGAGCCGTGACAGCGACGAACGATCGCAAGAGATACGGTGACTGTTCCGGCGCATGGCATCGGGCCACACTCCGCACGTTGAACGAGCGGATGATACCGTTTTTTCTTTCTTCATCCCCCGTCGCCATGTGGACATGGAGCGCAAAACCGCGCAGCATGGCGGAATCATCACGGACTGTCCGCGGTGATGCGCCAATTGAGAATGTACGGATGATCGGTTTCATTGCTTACTGTTTACGGGCTATTATTTTAAATTGGCAATAGCGGTCGTTCATCACACTCTTGCACAGTTTTTCGGCGTATCCGCCATCGCTTTGAGGCTGATAGGAGCGGTTGTTCCCCGAGGAGACGGGGATGCCGTCATCATCATACTGTACCACGCCGCCGGACTTGCAGACAAAGTAGTCGCCGAAGAGTTGTGCGGGTATCCACGGCTGTGCGGGCACCCGTGTGTCGTCGAACATGATGGCGATGCGGTATTCAGGATCATCGGCGGGTGGTATGAATATGTCGGTATCGTTGGCCGCCACGAAACTCTCGCCGGGCACAACGGTCCGTCCGCGGTATCGGATGGGGCTCTCACCCGTGTTGAGATAGACACCACCGCTTTGCAGGGAGTCTGCCGCCTGCAGCGTGGAGAATATGACGGGGGTCGATCGCAGGTAGCACACGTTTTCGATGTTGGGGTCTTCGAGTGTGTGAAGTGTACCCGTATCCGTGCCGTTAAGCCCGGATACGAACGTGGTACCCTCCTCGTCGACCGCCAGCACGTTTCCCGTGACATAAACGGCGTTGCGGTATGCCACGTTTCCATCTACTACGTACCGGCCTTGCGGCAGGAGGTCTCCGGGGGCGAATGTGCGGTCGGTCACGGGGCGGTCGTTGAGTACGATGCCGTGCGAACCGAACAGGGAGGTGAACGATGCGAGTATACCGGTAACGGATGCCCGTGCGGTGTCGAGTCTGATGATTTTACTGAGCACTTCGCCCACCGTGTCGATGCTTGTCTCATCCAGACAGATGGCTCCGCCTGCAATGGTGAGTATGCCGGCCGCACTCTGCTCGTCCCATGTGCCGGCTATACCTATACTGTTATCCATGATGGGTATGGAGAGTGCGGGAGGCAAGGCACCCAGATAGGAATCGGTAATGCCCGGCAGGAATCCGGCGGGATTGGCGGCCGGGCTGTCGGCTCGAAGTGTCAGATCACCTGCTCCGGGGTTGTTAAAAAGTTCTTCCGCCGTTTGCGCTGTGAAGATGCAGCGGGTGAACACGGGCATGAGTTCCTCTCTCACACCCCGTCCGCGGCATTGCCCGAGCAGACTGTCACGTCGCGCTTCTCCCCCGGATGCTTCGGTAATGAGTTCCTCACCGTCGAGGAACCAGCGGCAATCGGCAGTGAACAGGCACTCCTCGAAACGCAACGGTTCGTCGGCGTAGAAATCGCACCGGGCAAGAATGCTTGTACGGATAATTTCGATGCCGTACGATTCCCGCCTACGGTGTCCGATGGGCACGTTATGGACAGTGAAGTGAGACACTTCTCCATTACCCGCATAGCATATTTTCCTATCTCCGCAGATCTTGGGGCTGTCTATCACCACATGGTGTATGCCTCTTTTCCCGCCGATGCACCCCATGTATAAGGGTGAGTTGCGTATGATAACGCTATGGTCGCCCACACCCCATGAGTGCTGCGCCCACCCGAAATATCCTCCCCAGGCACGTCCCACCCCGGCATATCCCCATGCGCCGTATCGTATCATGGCGGTGTAGGTGGCCGGCGCGCAATTCTCCACGATGATGTCATTCAGCGTGAAGCCATGAATGAGATAGGTGTCTTGCCCGTCGAATGTGGCCGCTCCCATGTAGTCTCCTTGTATGCGGGTATCGTGGTCTCCATCGGACATGTCCTCGCAGAATCGTCCTCGGCAGATGATTTCTTTCGCCGCGGTTCCGTGTCCCCTATACGCCTTTCCCAGTGTCTGATAGGGATTATCCGGGGTTCCTGTGCCGATGAGGTCGTTTCCCGCGTATGAGTCCACATAGACACACCGGGCGTTTCGTGTCCGCCACAAATAAGGTCTCATTCCTCACCTCCTTTCACCGTTTCCACATTGATGACATCCCCGCGTCGTCCCCATGTGGGTTGTTGCGGGTTGATATACTCGCGGCGGATGGTTACACGCCACGCCTTATTTTCAATCACCCACCTTATGGGGCGCCCGAACCGGTCGGTTTGAGGCATGACCTTTCCCGTTTCTTCGGTATTCATGGCCAGAAGAGGATAGATTTCTTCGTATATCCACCTCATGGCGGATTCGGTTTGCGAAGTGTGCGGGTCTGTCTGCCACGTCACTCCTTCTTTTATTTTGATTTCCATTCGATATTGGTTTAGAGATTATACATCAGAGGCACGCCGGTGAGGCCGGCTCATCACACATCTTATTCC
The DNA here is from genome assembly GCF_041227145.1 of Bacteroides sp. AN502(2024). NCBI lineage: Bacteria > Pseudomonadati > Bacteroidota > Bacteroidia > Bacteroidales > Bacteroidaceae > Bacteroides > Bacteroides sp. AN502(2024). The sequence continues at coordinate 202,190 of NZ_JBGFSP010000009.1, forward strand.
GACGGCCGCCGCGGCTTCGTTGACGCGTTGGATTTCCCATGTGGCGAGTTGTCCCGGTTCAATCAGTATCGCCTGCGGGTTTTCGGGATCGACCTCCCGGCGTATCGTGTTCCCGGCGGTTATCCACAGGTGTGCCACGTTGAACAGACGCACCTCTTTCATCGTCACCGCATACGCCTCCATGTTGACATCCTGAATGGCGACTCCCGTCTGCCCGAAGTCGAGCGTGTAGCTGCGGTCGGCAAGCGAGTCGCGCAGGTTCTCGAGGGTCTTTCTCAAGCCTTCCTCGGCATCGGTGGCACGTTTTGTCTCATCGCTTATTTCTTCGTGACAAGCGGTTGCGATGGTTTTCCGTAGTTCTTCCAGCATGCCGGTCAGCGTCTCCGCATCGGTCACCCCTTGGAGAAACGCTTCCATCTCCCGCCATCGGTTGATCGTACTGTCGGCCGTGTCCTTTGCTTCCAAAAAGGTCTTAATTGTATTCGCCAAAGCCCATAACGTGCTGTAATTCGCGCCCAAGGCGGAAAACGTGCTTTCCAGAGAAGCGCAGGGATCCGTGGGGTGCAGACACCCTCGCAGGCTTTCCGCATCGGCGTTGGCCGTGTCGATCTCCGCCTGCTGTCGTATGTCCGTGGCTTGCAAGTCGTCCATGTCGTCCGAAACGCGCCTGAACTCTTTCTCGGCCACGGCTGTATGTTGGTCGAACTCCGTGCGCAACATACTGTGTCTTTTTTCCAAAGCCACACCGGAGGAGTGGTCGTATTTCGCATTTAGCTGTTCAGGGAGATCCTCCACATTGGCAAGGGGCAGTTTGTCTTCCGTCTTATGCAGAAAACTGTCTATCCAGTCCGCGAACTGTTCTTCAATCGGGTATTTTCCGCGTTTGAACCATTGTTTTAATGTTGAACGTAATCTGATAGCCATTGTGATATTATTTATTTAAGTCGCATGATATAAGCCAAAACATAATACGGGGGACGGTTTTCATGTTGCGCACCACCGCCCTTGCCTTCCGTGTCATGCCTGTAATAGAACAGATGCTTGTTGTCATAATCCGTATCATTTGACCCGATATTGTTGTTCGTCACGATGGTGTCGTAGTTCTGGCCGTCGTGGGCTTCCGGATAATAATAATCCTTGAACGTATGCGCATGGTTCGGCATTTCATTGATGGTAAGGGCATGTTTTTTCTCACCGCCTGCCGTGCCTTTCGTCTTGTAGTCATTATCACTGTCGTGGTAGCCCACGACAAAACGGCCGCGCAGATCGGGAAGACGGAAAAAGCCGCTGGTCGTAGTGTACCGTGTACCGTTGGCACTGTAAGCATTGTTAAAGGTCGTACCCAAAGCCTTGTACAGGTCGGGATAGTCCTTTGTGCTTAATTGCCGCCCGTCACAAAGGGCGTAACCGTCAGGCTCGGTTTTTCCCGCCCATAGCAGCACGATACCCAAAGGTGCGGGGGTGAATTTTGCCGCCTCCTCTTGCAGGTCTTCTTTCAGGTCGGCAATAGCCTGATTAAGTGCGTCAGAAGTCTGCACATTCTTGAAGTCCTCCCATCTGAAATTTTCATAGCCCACACCCGCGGCAAGCGTCCGTTTCGTGTAGGCTTTCGGATAATCGTATCCTTGCGCCGTCACGGGTATATCCTCTTGTTTCACATACATGCCGCTGCCGACCGCACCGCCCTCGAAACGCAAAACTTCACCGGCGGGAAAAGCCGCCGTCCGTACAAATACATAGCCCTCGGAACGCTTTGTGCCGTCCTGTGAAAGGTCGCAGCCGCGCAGGATTACTTTGTCGCCGGCGATGTTGCCTAATATAGCGACAAGCGCGATATTGGTCTGCAAGGCGTCCAGCGTCTCACAGTCCAGCGGAAAATCCTTGTTTCCCTGTGTCAGGTAATTACCTGTGATTTTATCCATTATCTTTTTTATTTGTAGTTTATAGTCCAACGTTTTGAAGCAAGTTTGTAAGTGTCCACGATTGCGTTCATACGATTTTCATCCACCCGGTCGCGCAGGCTTATCGGTACCGTGACCCAAAAATCGTAACCATTCACACCACCGAAGCCGCGGCGGTTAAGGATAAAAGCAGTTCCCATGATATGCGAAGGTAGCAGTATGAACCGCTCCTGCTCGCGTTGGAAAATGCGTTGTCCCTGCAATGACACGCTCCATTCGTCCTCCACCAGAATACGGCGTTCCACAGGGTCGAACGTGTCATTCAGGACGGCACGCAGGTGGCACACCTGCCCGTTATGCGACAGCCTGTATTGCTTATCCTGACGCCAGCGCATGAAATTTCCGTAAACGATGTTCACACCCTGCACCATGCTTTGCGCAAAGGCGGCAATCAGAGGCCTGCGGTAGTGTGTGGGCAGCAACAGCAACGCCAGACGTTTTATTTTAAGGTCATAGAGGCTCATTTGTAAGGTGTCATGTTAAGTTTGATATTTCCAGCTTTGAAATAACCCGACGCAGGTGTGTAACGGGCGTTTATCTTCGTGGGCGTACCCTCGCCGCTTACCATCGTTTCAGACCCGCGCAACTCGACAATGCGCACCCCGTCGATGGCTTGCAGACAATCCACAAGTGCCATGTTGGTGTATTCACCGTTGAAAGGCAGGTTTTCGATATAGGCGATAATGGCTTCACGGCAGGCCGTCTCGACATTTTCGGACAGCAGCATCGCGTCAAAATATACGTCCGCCTCGCAATTGAATGCGTCAGGAGGCCGGTTTACGAGGTTCACACGCACGCCGGCGTCTTTTATTTCCGCAATGTAGGCCGCAAGCTGCCCCTCCGTATCGGTATCGAGCGGCTGCCGCTTTCCCCCGGCATCACCCGCCACCTTGATGGTAAGGATGGAGGCATCGGCATTTTCTGTGGCCGCGGCATATTTTACCACGTGGGCGGTCTCGATGTCACCGTCACTCATGCCCTCCGTGTCGTAGTGATCCGTATCGGGAACGAGGGTTTTGTCTTTTATGAAACCCAGCACCTTGTCCCTGTACCATTTGGGGCGGTGAGGCATGATAGCCTCGATGCGTTCCTCCACGTCCTTTTTATGCCTGTCAAAAAGGTTTTCAAGTACCCATGTGGCACAAGCCACGATATAGAACAGCAGGCTCTCAACGCTTACCTTGCTGAAATGCGAGGAAAAAGCCGTCCCCGTCTCAAAACCATAGGCGCGCGCAACATCCGAATTGCGCATGAAGTCGGTCGTCATACTGTCTTTTATGTCCGAGATTGTTCTTGCCATATCCCAATTATTTAGCTTACAATAAAATCTATTTCTATTCCCATGAAGTTGATGCCCTCCTGTGCGAGTGCGGCCATTTCGTCCGCACTCAATGCCGTGGCGGGTTGCAGGTTCTGCACACTGTAACGGCGCACCGTGTCGGCATTTTCGACGGCAACCGTATCAAGAACCTGCCCGTCCTGCAAGGTATCTGTCAGGCTTATGCCGTTTGCTTCGGAAAGCCTGAAAGCGGCTTCCATGCTGCCCGAAGTCTCCACGGCCATGTCGAGCAGGCTCTGTCTGTCCTTTACTGTTACTTCCATCATTCCACTGTTATAATGTTATCTTCCGTTATGCTCACTTTCCGGACGTCAAGCCCGCAGGCCTCCAGCATTTTTTTTGACCTGACCCCGCCACATGACATCCACCTCGCCGCCAAGCATTTTTTTCACTTCGCCGCCAATAAGCGGAAATTCTTTCCACTCGCCACGCATGACAATAAGGACACCCTCGACAATCTGGCTGTCAGTGTTACCGATTACGACACTGCCGCGCTCTATCAGCAGGTCGCCACTTTCCGCGTCTATCAGTATGCCGTTCATCCGTGTTTCACTTTTTCGTTTTCATAATCACCCCGCTGTGTAGGCGTCAGCAGGTTGCCCGCCCAGTTCCCCGTCAATGCGGATAACGCCGCACCGCCATCCTGCGGAACGGCCACCCATGCGGAAAAGATGTTTTTCAACTCGTTGATGTCATTCTCTATGGCGTTGAAATGTTCAGTCAGCTGCTCGACCTTAACCGTGCCGCCGAAGCCGCCGCTGTTCAGTGTTATGCCCTCTGTTGTCAGTTCCGCACCGGTATCGTCGCCCATCAGCACGCGCACACCGTCTTTGTCGGCTGAAATCCGGGCGGTGTCGCCACTGATTACCACCTCGACGCTTTCCACTTCGTCGGTTAGCAACACCACCCCCGCAGCACCGTCGGCCACAAAACCGACAACCACATAACTACCCACTTTCGGGTACGTCACCACTCCGAACGTGCTTTCCTGATTGGCTTGCAGGTTCACGCCCAGAAGCGGCGCGCTTTCGTCCAATGGCGTGCAGTCCACCGTGCGCGCCGTCTTGTCCACGGTGTCCACCGTGCAGACAAGGCTCGCGCTCTGGCGGCCGCCCTGTGCCAACTGCCTGATGGTTTCTTTTATATTGTTCATTCTTCTACTCGTTGGCCGAGCGTGATTTCCTGACGGAAGCCGCCCGTGCCGTATTTGATTATATTTTTCTTTACCTGATAGACACCTTTTTCTCGCCGTCTATCTTGATGCCGATGGCGTCCAGCTTATCGAGCAGACTGTAACCGAACGTCTTGAAACTGCCCGTAAGGCCGTCACGTTTAAGACGCTTGATTTCCTGCTGCGCCCACGCTTTGAGTTCGGCTTCCTGCTTGTTGTAGGTATGGAGGGTACGGTGTTCGCCGTCGGCGTCGCCCACCTCCACCCTGATTTTTTTGTTATTCGGCATTAGGCTGACCGCTTTGATGCGCAGCCGCATGTTTTCAGCCTTTTGCTGTTCCAGGTTCCGGTCGTCGATGATATTTACACCCGTGGCGAAAACCTGCGTCGGGCGGCTGGTTTCCCTCTCGAACAGGACACTGCAATAAAGCACGGGGCTGCCGTCCTCGTAGCGGAAGAACGAGCGGACGCCGTTTTCCTGCAAGTGGCCGAGAAGCGATGCCACGGTGTCCGCCGTGACACGGTACTGGCCGAGGTTCTGTTCACCCATCACGCGCAGCGGGTAGTTCAGGCCTTGTTCTTTCAACAGGGTTTCAAGGTTCACGCTCTTGTAGGCTTTCTTCTGTGCCTGCATCTGTTTCAACTTGAACATTTCGTCCTCGCAGGTAATAACGACGGGCGTCTTAAAACCTACGTCACGCACGTAACCCACAAAGGTCAACTGCAAATCCCCGTCGTAGCCCAGCCACACTTTCACCCCGTCGCCGCGCTGCACGGGTATCTCGGCAGCACCGTCCCACTTGATTTTTTTGGGCAATGTCAGACGGCATTCATCCCATCTTTTCGGTGTCGCGGGTGATTTCCACCTCCGTGACCTTTTCAAGCCGC